>JBBQYA010000122.1:0-6518 GCA_038209155.1 Sphingobacteriales bacterium
GGCGTTGGGCCTATTACTATTGGCGACAGATTAGAAGGTTTTTTGGAAAATGAAAAAATATTATCCGTAGACATTAAATGAAATACACACAAAAATTTATTCTAATTGCTGGAATTTTCTCCATCCTAATTTGGATATCTCTACAATGGAAGGTTGTGAAGGAATCAGAAAAAAAACCTATTTTAAATCAAGTTATAGATTCTGTTTCTTATCCTCAAAATTTCTTTGGATCTCCACTAGAAATACCTCTTTATTTAGCAGGTACTTTCGGAGAAATCAGACCCAATCATTTTCATTCGGGAATAGATATTAGAACTGAACAAAGAGAAGGATTAAGAGTAATTTCTGTTGGAGAAGGCTATGTATCGAGATTAAGAGTTCAGACTGGTGGGTTCGGAAATGCCATTTACATTACCCACCCGAATGGATTTGTGAGTGTTTATGCACATTTACAATCTTACTATTCTAGCATTGGTGATCGAGTGAAAGCTGAACAATATAAAAATGAATCCTTTGAGGTAGATTTTAATTTGAACCCAAATGAATTGCCAGTGAAAAAAGGAGATTTAATTGCAGTTTCCGGAAATAGCGGTGGTTCACAAGGTCCTCATTTGCACTTTGAAATTAGAGATGCTAAAACAGAAGAAACCATTAATCCATTATTATTTAATTTGGATATTGATGATACTACAAAACCGATTATTCAAAATATTACGATTTATCCACTCAATATTTCTTCTAGAGTTCAAGGCATTTATAAAAAAACTAAAACACTCGTTTCTGGATTTGGAGGCTCTTTTGTTTTACAAAAAAATGCAATAATTAATGCAAGCGGATTTACAGGATTTGGAATTACTTGCTTTGATACACAAAATGGAAGTGAAAACAGAAATGGAGTTTATAGCATAGAATTAAAAATGGAAGGCAAAACCATTTATTACTCCAAAGTAGAGCGTTTTTCTTTTGCCAATACTCGAGGAATAAATTCTCATATAGATTATGAAGAAAGAATGAGAACGGGTCAAAATATAGAAAAAAGTTTTGTAGATGATGGAAACCCGACTAAATTATACTCAAATTTAATTAATTCTGGAATTATAAATTTTAACTCAGATAGTATTTTTAATTTAGAATATATAGTAACGGATGCAAATGGGAATAAATCTTCTCTACCATTTAGAGTTAGATCTTCAAAAGCATTACCAGCTTTTTATCCTGATGTAAATGTTTCTAATTATTTTAATTTCAATCAAGAAAATAGATTTAAAAGTGAAGGGATAAATTTATTTTTTACGAAAAATACGTTTTATAAATCTTTTGCTTTTGAATATAAAAAACTTCCAAAGCCGATAGGTGGTTTCTCTCCTATCCATCAAATTCATAATAAATTAACACCTATACATGAATATTTTGAAGTATCTATTTCTCCAGATTCTACTCTAAAAAAATTAGATAAAGCATTGATTGTTAATAGCTCAAAGGTATCGCAAGGTGGTGAATTTAAAAACGGTCAAGTGGTGGCAAGATTAAAAGTTTTTGGTAATTTTTACATTGCAATTGATACTATTCCTCCTGTAATTACACCTATAACTTTAGCAAAATCTAAATTAGTAACTACTTCTTTATCCTTTAGAATTAAAGATAATTTGTCAGGTATAAATACTTATAGAGCATTAATAGATGGTAAATGGATTTTAATGAATTATGATGCAAAATATAGTTTACTTTATCATAAGTTTGACGAAAGAACAAGTCTTGGCAAACATGATTTAGAACTAACTGTTACCGATAGGAAAAATAATTCAAAAACATATAAAACAGTAATTACAAAACGATGAGTAAATTAGCAATAGGAGATCAAGCACCCGATTTTTCTGGTTTAGATCAACATGGAAAAACAATATCAAAATTAGATTTTGCTGGAAAAAAGTTAGTTATTTATTTCTATCCTAAAGACGATACTCCGGGTTGTACAGCTCAGGCCTGTAATTTGAGAGATAATTATGATGGCTTAAAAGAGGCAGGTTACGAAATTTTAGGTGTAAGCATAGACAGCGAAAAGTCTCATACTAAATTTGTAACGAAATACGATTTACCGTTTTCATTATTAGCAGATACAGAAAAAACAATGGTAAGCGATTATGGTGTATGGGTTGAAAAAAGCATGTATGGCAAAAAATATATGGGAACTTCAAGAGTTACATTCGTTTTAGACGCCTCAGGTAAAATTGAGAAAATTGTAGATAAAGTTGAGACAAAGGAACATACCAAACAGATTTTAGGATAACTTTTTACTTTTTAAATCTTATTACTTTATCTTATAATTCTTGATAAATCAGTAAGGTTTAAAATTATTGATTAGTTTATTATTAAGGTAATAAAGTTAATTTTTAAATGAATTCAATTTATTAAAACCCTATTATCTTAGTAACAGAAAAACTTATAAATAATTTTATCCCGTATTACTTTATTTAACGATTACAGATTAGGTAATAAGGTTAATTTAAATAAATTCAATTTATTAAAACATTATTACCTCAGTAACAGAAAAAATTATACATAATTTTATCTTGTATTACCTTAACAAAAGAAAAAAAATTATTCGTTTTTATTCATTTCCGCACGGTTTAAATTTCTCTTATTGAAATAATAAACTGGAATTCCTAATAAAACAATCAACACCCCTGCACCACTGGTATCAAATTTGAAAATTAACAAATTGATACAGATAGCTAAACCAACTATAATATAAATAGCTGGAATAATTGGATATCCGAATGCTTTATAAGGTCTAGGGGTATTGGGTTCTTTCTTTCGTAAAATAAAAACAGCGATAATAGTTAGTATATAAAACCCTAAAGAAGCAAAAGTGCAATAATCTAATAACTTACCATAAGAACCTGAAAGACATAAAACACAGGTCCAAACCGCTTGAATAATTAAAGCAAAAGCCGGCACATTATTTTGATTTAAAGTTCCAGCTTTTTTAAAAAACAAACCATCTTTTGCCATCGCATAATACACTCTGGCACCAGACAAAATTAAACCATTATTACATCCAAAAGTAGAAACCATAATTAAAATTGCCATGATAATAGTGGCTGGATTTCCAAATATCTGTTCGGCTGCTGCTGTACCAACTCTATCAGATGTAGCAAACATAATTCCACGTTCCAAAGTTGTTGTCCCATTAATTGTACCTGCAACAGGCAGTAAACATAAATAAGCAACATTAGCTAAAATATATAAAACGGTTACCGTTAAAGTACCATAAAATAAACTTAATGGAATATTCTTTTTAGGGTCTTTTACTTCACCTGCCGTATAGGTGATATTATTCCAAGCATCCGAAGAAAACAGAGATCCAACCATTGCTAAGCCCATTGCACTTAATAACGTTGTCCCACTTAAACTTTGAATTGTTACTTTTCCAGCTTCTTCAATTATTCTATAGGGTTTCCAAAAATCAACTAAATTATTTTTTAAAACATCAGAATTCAATCCAATATAAATACCTAAAATAATAATTCCTATTAGGGCAATTACTTTTGCAACAGTAAATACTAATTGTACCAATTTTGCATTACTTACTCCCCGAAGGTTTATATAAGTTAATAAAACAATACTAGAAATGGCAAGCAATTGCTGAGTATTAAATTTAAAAGCAAAAACAACAAATAAAATATTCTCAGTACTAAACCATGGAAAAATAACACCTGTGAACTTTGCAAAAGCAATAGCAACCGCAGCTATAACGCCAGTTTGAATTACCAAAAAAACCGACCAACCGAACAAAAATCCAGTTAAAGATCCGTAAGCATGTTGCAAATAAATATATTGACCACCTGCTTTCGGCATCATGCCTGCCAATTCTCCATAACTCAAGGCTGCAAAAGTGGTAATCAAACCAGTGATGAGCCATATTAATAATAAATATCCCGGGGCACCTACATTTCTGGCAATATCTGCACTCACAATGAAGATTCCTGATCCAATCATAGATCCAATCACAATCATGGTAGAATCAAAGAGTCCTAATTCTCGCTTCAATTCGGGAACTGGTGTTTCAATAGTTGTATTCATAAATAATTTAGGTAAATAAAATTTTGAGAAATTTTCATTTCAAAAAGCCTTACAAGAAATGCAAAAAAACCGAAATTAGAAACTTTCATTTAGCAACAATGTAAAAACTAAGCAAAAATTAAGAAGGAATTGTATATTCGACTTTAATTTGTTGATTTTAGTTATTTACAACCAGTACCACAAAAGATGCGTATTTCATTTGTTCTTATGAAATGTATTTCTGTAATTTTAATTATAGTTATTTTTCTAAATGCTTGTGATCTTTTTAAAAAAAATAAAAACGCTGAAACTTCAAAAAAGAATCTTTTGAGAGTATGTCCAGATGAATGGTATGAAGATAGAATGCCACAAATGGTCAGCGATTCATCAGAAAAACCCATTTTAAATCAATATTTCATTATAGCTGAAGAGAGAAAAGAAATTAAAGATTATGATATTGAATGGATCAAAAAAAATTGTCCCATAAAATCACCCTCAATAGTTCAATAAAATTTAACCAATAAAAAAATGATAAAAATTGCCCGTCTAGGTTTTGCATTTGCATTTGCACTCGCAACCCTAATTGCCAATACAGCTGACGCTGGAAATCCAATTAACCCAAAAGCTGAAAATAGAACTTTTAAATTAAACACCAAATTAACCCAAAGCGATTATTTGCCTAATGTTATTGTTTTTAAAATCAAACCAGCATTTAAAAACGCTATTTCTAAATCACAAATTGGAATTCCAAGTTTGCAAAGCGCGATTCAAAAAATTTCTGGCTCGGAGCTTATTCAAAAATATCCAAATGCAAAAGTGGCTGGTAATAAATTTACTGTCGAAGGAAATTTAACGACAGATATTAGTTTGATTTATGAAATCAAATTCAATCCTAATATTTCCATCGAAAACGCAATTAACGAGATCTTAAAATCCCCAGAAGTTGCTTATGCGGAGCCACATTACATTTATGCACCTAGTTATAAACCCAATGATCCAGACACTTTAGGAACAAAAAATTATTACTTAAAAATCACTAAAGCTTACCAAGCTTGGGATGTTACAAAAGGTGATACTAATGTGGTGATTGCTATTGTGGATTCAGGTTCAGATTTAGATCATCCAGATTTAGCTGCTAATCAATATAAAAATTATGCAGATCCTGTAAACGGATTGGATGATGATAATGACGGATATATTGACAATTTTATTGGATGGGATTTCGCTGGAGCAGATTTTAATACTATTGTAGAAGACAATAATGCAAATTGCCTTGGTAGTAATAATAATCACGGTTCGCATGTTTCTGGAGATGCATCCGCAGTTACAGATAATGGAATTGGAGTTTCAGGAATGGGTTTTAATTGCAGAATTTTGACCATAAAATGCTCAGCTGATAATGATACTAGAGCACCAGGTGGAGTTGGTTATATTTTAACGGGTTATGAAGCAATTGTGTATGCAGCAGATCATGGAGCAGATATCATTAATTGTTCTTGGGGAGGCGGCGGTGGAGGACAAGCTGGTCAGGATGCAATTGATTATGCTACTCAACAAGGTTCTTTAGTAATTGCTGCAGCAGGAAATAGCAATAATGCTGATCCTCATTTTCCATCTTCTTTTGTTGGAGTTTTGTCTGTTGCCTCTACAAATTCTACCGACCGTAAATCTGGTTTTTCTAATTTTGGAAATTCGATAGATGTATCTGCCCCAGGTTCTGGAATTTATAGTACTGTTTTTAATAATTCTTATGCAAGTTTTGATGGAACATCTATGGCATCTCCTATTGCAGCAGGTGCGGCGGCTTTGGTGAAATCTGTATTTCCAAGTTTCACTCCTTTGCAAGTAGCCGAGCAATTGAGAGTAACCTGCGATGATATTGATGCGAAAAATATTTCCTTTAAAACGAAATTAGGAAAAGGAAGAATTAATGCATTCAGAGCAGTTACTGATGTAACCTCGCCTTCTGTTAGATCAAAAAATTTAGAAGTATTAGATAATACAAACGGAGGAAGATTACTTGGTGATACTGTTACAATTTCTACACATTTTATTAATTACTTACGACCAACATCGGCTAATTTTACTGTAACAGCTAGTTTACTTACTGCAAGCACTTATATCACATTTATTAATGATCAAATTACTCAAGGAGTTATACCAACCTTAGCAATATTGCCAGGAAATGGAACTATTTCATTCGTTGTAAATCCAAATGCACCCGAAGATGCACTATTAAGCATTAAACTAAGCTACACAGATGGTGCTTATACCGATTTTGAAATGATTCCAATAGTTGTAAATGTATCTTCGTTGAATATTACGGTAAATCAAATAAGTACTACCGCTACAGGAATCGGAAAAGTTGGTTTTGCTGACGAAGGACTTACCAGAGGCTTAGGATTCAAATACAAAAACATAAATATGCTTTATGAAGGTGCTTTAATGGTTGGTGC
>JBBQYA010000123.1:0-6012 GCA_038209155.1 Sphingobacteriales bacterium
CTAATAATTTTTTTCGTTCATTTTCTATGTCATTATATTTGTTGGATTCAGTTTTTTTGTAAATTACATTTTCCAATAAATCATAAACAAATGGCGAATGTGTTCCATGTAAAGTATTTGCTTTCAAATAATGTTGCAAAAATCGGAAAATGTAGGATAATGAAATCATTCGTCGAAATTAATTGAATGATCTAAACTATCGCAAATGAATTTGGTTTTATCATAAAAAGAAGAGAAAAAATGAATGATGCCGAAATAAATTCTTTATTAAAACTGCTTGATGACCCAGATGAAGAGGTTTTCCAGCATGTTTCTGGTAAATTATTATCTTATGGTTTTAAAGTAATCCCTGCATTAGAAATTGAATGGGAACAGTCCTTTAATGCTGTTTTGCAACAAAGAATTGAAAATGTAATTCATAAAATTCAGTTTAATTCTGTAAAAAAAGAATTGGCTTCTTGGTTCAAAAACGGAGGTAATGATCTATTGCATGGTATTTTAATTATCAATAAATATCAATATCCAGATTTAGATGATCAAAAATTAATGAACCAAATAGAAGCCATCAAAAGGGACGCATGGTTGCAATTAAATTATAATATGAGCGCAATAGAGAAAGTAAAAGTTCTCAATCATGTGTTTTATAACGTTCATGGTTTCAGTGGAAACGTAAATAACCACCATGACCCACATAATTCTTATTTGAATTTGGTGCTAGAATCCAAAAAAGGTAACCAAATAACTTTGGCAATTATTTATTCTATAGTGGCTCAGAAATTAGACATTCCTATTTACGGAGTGAATCTTCCACAGCATTTTATTTTAGCCTACAAAGACGAAGTTGAATACCAGGAATATACTTCTACAGAAATCAAAAATAATGGTATTTTATTTTATATTAATGCTTTTAATAAAGGTTTTATTTTTAGAAAAAATGATATTGATTCTTTCTTAAAACAATTGAAGTTAATTCCACAACCCTCTTTTTATGATGCCTGTTCAAATATAGAAATCATAAAAAGAGTAATTAGAAACTTAATTAGTTCTTACGAAAAACCAGGTTATTTCGAAAAAGTAGATGAATTGAAGGAATTGTCAGAACTTTTAGGTGATTAATTATCACTAAACTCCATTAAATACGCTTTAATAAAATCATGCAAATCTCCATCTAAAACTGCAGCGGCATTAGAAGTTTCTGTTCCGGTTCTTAGATCTTTCACTAGTTTGTAAGGATGTAAAACGTAATTTCTAATTTGTGATCCCCATTCAATTTTCTTTTTATTTCCTTCTACTATAGCAGTTGCTTCTCGCTTTTTTCTCATTTCTATTTCGTACAACTGAGATTTCAATAGCTTAATTGCATTTTCTTTATTCTGAAGTTGAGATCTAGATTCTTGATTTTTAATAATAATTCCAGAAGGCTTATGATACAAACGAACTGCCGTTTCCACTTTATTTACATTCTGACCACCAGCTCCTCCAGATCTAAACGTATCCCATTCTAAGTCAGCGCCTTTAACCTCGATTTCTATCGTGTCATCTATCAAAGGATATACATAAACAGATGCAAAAGAAGTATGTCTTTTGGCGTTTGCATCAAAAGGAGAAATTCTTACCAGACGATGAACTCCATTTTCTCCTTTTAAATAACCATAAGAAAAATCACCTTCCAGCTCCATTGTACAACTTTTGATTCCTGCTCCATCTCCTTCTTGCTCGTCTATAATTTTTACTTTATACCCATTTTTCTCCGCCCACATTATGTACATACGCATGAGCATAGATGCCCAATCGCAACTTTCTGTACCACCTGCACCAGCATTAATACTTAAGACTGCACTCAATTTGTCTTCGGCAGAACTAAGCATATTTTTGAATTCTAAATCTTCTATGGCTGCAATAGTTTTATTCAATTGCTCATCCATTTCTTGCTCAGAAACTCCCTCCTCTTTATAAAAGTCAAAAAGAACCTCAGTATCTTCAATAAATACCTGAACTGCTGAATAGGCATCTGTCCAGTTTTTTCTTGATTTAATATAGGCTAATGTTTTTTCAGCTTCTTTGGGATCGTTCCAAAATTCTGGATTAATCGTTTTCTTTTGCTCTTGTTCTATTTCCGCAAGTTTAGTTTCTACGTCAAAGATGCCTCCTCAGCACCACCAAACGGTCCTTTATCTCTGCTAATTGTTCTGAATTCATTTAGCGAAAGTACGTATTTTAAAAACTTTGAATAATTAATTTTAAAATACCACGTTTTTTACCCATGTTTACTAAAAATACTAACACTATGAAATTTATATATTCAATTACCCTTCTATTTATTACTTCTTTAGGATTTGCTCAAGATGTAATCTATACAAAAGATAAAACTAAAATTGAGGCAAAGATTATTGCCGTAGGTATCAATGAAATTAAATATCAAAAGTTAAACAATCTCACAGGTCCAGAATACATTGTACAAAAATCAGAAATCACTTTAATTACTTACGCAAATGGAAGTTTTGAAAATTTTGAAATTCCAGCTAACAATCAAGTGAATTATGATCCAGAATATAATAGAAATGATTTTTTAAGAAATGGCTTTGATTCTGCTTTTAATAAAAATATTTTAAGTTATCATCTAGCAGATTTATTAAACTATAATTTTACATTATCCTATGAGAGACTTTTAAATTCAGGAAAAGTTGGTTTAAAATTTCCTGTTCGGATAGGTGTAAGAGAACGATATAATGGAAGCGATCTTTCTTACAGCGGTGGAATAGATTTAAATTTTTATCCTACAGGTCAAGGAAGGTTTAAGTATTACGTAGGGCCAGCATTCGAAATAGGAAATGCTAGAAATTTCAATTATGATTTTAATTATATAGGTGTAAATCCACCACGGGTAATAAATGATTATTTATTTGTAGCAGGATATGTGAACAATGGTGCTGTATTTCAAGTAACTGAGCAATTTTCTTTGGGCACAGCTTTAGGGATTGGTTTGAGAACAAGAGATAATAGTTATTTCAACCAAGGCCGGATAGAAAGTTATGGAAACTATCCAGAATTGAATGCACGATTTGAATTTAATTTAGGAATACGTTTTTAATCTAAAATAAAACCTAAAAAGGTGTTTTAATTTTTTTATCAAAAAAATTGAATTTTTTAAAATCTACCAATTATGAAATACTTATTTACACTTTCTATTTTGTTTTTTGCTTTGTTTTGCGAGGCTCAAGATATAATTGTTAAAAAAGATAAAACTATACTACAAGCAAAAGTGCTTGAAATAGGAATTATAGAAATACGATTTTTAAACTTTAATAATCTAACTGGACCAGAATACATGATACCTAAATCTGAGGTTTCGAGTATCCAATTCTCAAACGGAACTATTGAAAGTTTTGATTTAACAAGTCAAGAAAATGGAACTGCTACTCCACTTAGAAATTTTAAAACTATGCGAGTTGTAAAAATAAAAAAAGATTATACTTCTAATATTTTATTATTTCATTTTTTGGATTTTGTGAGATCTAATTATACCTTATCTTATGAGAGAATTATTCAATCTGGTAAATTTGGAATTAAAATTCCTGTCAGAATAGGGAGTACATCAGGTGATAGACAAAGTAAAATTTTTCACAGCGGAGGGTTAGATCTTAACTATTACCCTACTGGACAAGGAAAAATTAAATACTATGTAGGCCCAGGAATTGAAATTGGATCTGGTAGAAATTATACATACGATTTAACTGACTTTATATTTTTGGAAAGGGTGTTCAAACCTGGTAGTACTTTATTTATCTCAGGTTATTTAAACAATGGCGCTCTTTTTCAGCTTTCCAAATCATTAACTTTTGGATCATCGTTAGGAGTTGGAATAAAAAATTATTCTAATAATGATTCAAATACTATAAATAATAATTCCTTCCAAAATGGGAAATATTATTTAGCTCTTAAATTAGACTTCAATCTAGGTTTTAGGTTTTAAAAATTAGGCTAAAAAAAACAGCTCCTTATTTTTTCTATTTTACCTAAATTATTGACCGCGTTTTTTTGAAAAAAACATTTATTTTTTTTACAAAATGGCAAAAAAAAAATCAATCAGAAATATAATATTTCATCAAAATAAAAATTTGTTTTTTAGTATGTTTTAAATGCTTAATATGTTCTCATTGTCAAATGAATTAAATATTTTGATATTCAAAATCAAATTGTGTTTTTAAATGTTCTTATTAAATTATTTGTTTCAACTGCAAAAGTTTAGTTTAAACATAAAATTTTCTTATTTTTGTACCGAAAACCAAATCGGTCTATAATTAAAAACATTTAAATGGCTATCTATTCTCGAATTTCTGCAAGCGGTTGCTGCATCCCTACCAAAGTTATTCCTAATTCTTTTTTTAACGAACATTTATTTTTTGAAATAGATGGATCTCTTATTCAGAAAGCGAATGTAGATGTAATAGAAAAGTTTAGAGAAATTACTTCCATTACCGAAAGGCGATACGCAGAAGATGACCAATTGGCTTCTGATTTGGCAGTAATTACAGCAAAAAACACCTTCGAAAGTTCGAACTTTGATCCTGAATTATTAGATTACATCATTGTTGCTCATAATTTTGGCGATGTCATTCATCAATCCAATCGAGTAGATATAGTACCTTCATTAGCTTCCAGAGTAAAACAAAAATTAGGAATTCGCAATAGCGATTGTATAGCTTATGATTTGCCATTTGGTTGCCCGGGATGGTTGCAAGGCGTTATTCAAGCAGATTATTATATAAAATCTGGAGACGCAAAACATGTTATGATTATTGGTACAGAAACTCTTTCAAGAATTGTAGATCCTCATGATCGAGATAGTATGATCTATGCAGATGGAGCTGGGGCAGTGATTATGAGTGCTGTGGAAAGTGAAAAGAAAACTGGAATTCTTGCTCATAAAACCAGAACAGATGCGGTAGACCAAGCTTTTCTTTTGAAAATGCAATGTTCCAGCAATAGAGATTTTAATCAAAATGACCTTTACTTAAAAATGAATGGTCGTAAATTATATGAATATGCGCTTACCAATGTTCCAATTGTGGTAACCCAAAGTTTAGAAAAAGCAGGAGTTACATTAGCAGATGTTAAAATGGTTTTAATTCACCAAGCAAATGCTAAAATGGATGAAGCCATTTTAAAAAGAATATTTCAATTGAATGGAATGTCTGGCGATGTACATAAAATAATGCCGATGACGATTGAAAAATTAGGAAATTCTTCTGTAGCAACTATTCCTACATTGTTGGATAAAATATTGAAAAAACAAATGCCAGATTTTGAAGTGGAAACTGGAGATCTAATTGTTTTTGCTTCTGTAGGTGCAGGAATGAATATTAATTCTGTAGTGTATAGATTTTAAATAGAAAAGGCGAAATTTCTTATTTCCTCGGAAAAAAAGCATCAATAATATGCTTCAATTGATGTTTTCCATCTCTAGTAAAAACTATTGCAATAATATCAAAACGAATTTCTCCTTCAAAATTAATTTTATCGAAATATTCATTGGCTACTTTTGCCATTTGCTTTTGCTTTTCGGGCACAACAAATGTTTCTGGAAAACCAAAATTTGTACTCGATCTTGATTTAACTTCCACAAAAATCAATTCATTTTTATGCATTGCTATTATATCTACTTCTGCATTTTTATAGACATAATTTTGATCCAAAATATCATAACCCAAATCTTCTAAATAGAGCACAGAAAGTTCCTCACCTGTTTTACCTAAGTCATTGTGTGTTGCCATGAAGTATTGTTTAATTGATAGATTAAAAACTAATAATTAATTATCTAAACTAAAATTAAGATAAAGATTTGAGAAGTACAGATTTCCGTTCTTTATCAATTCATCGAATTTCTCACCAATAACTTTTCTAATTCAGGAATAGTAATATCATACCTTACTTTTCCTCGAGATGCAAAAGAAATTGTTCCGGTTTCTTCCGAAACTACTACTGCCACCGAATCACTTTGTTCGGAAATTC
>JBBQYA010000124.1:0-5960 GCA_038209155.1 Sphingobacteriales bacterium
TATGGGCATTTGTTTTTTTATTCTTATTTGCATACGCACATTTTATCCCTATTTCATTCCAAACGAAAAATACGATTTCTCTAAATTTCAAAAGGAAATTGCAAGCCTAAAAATGGCAGAAGATAGTGCAAGTAAAAGTTTTAAAGATTTTTCTTCTTATCCGAAAAGCACTGAAAAATTCATTGCAGCCAAAAATCTTAAATCATTTGACCCAAACGGATTAGCAGAAAACATTTGGAAAGATTTTGGATTAAGTGAAAAGCAAATTATTGGAATCAAAAAATATGAGAGCAAAGGAGGGAAGTTCTACTCCAAATCAGATGTAAAAAAAATGTATACCATTTCCGATGAAAAATATTTTGAACTAGAACCTTTTATAGATTTACCAGAATCTAATTATTCAAACAAAAGCAACTATAAAAAATATGATAATGAAAATAAAGCTTTCGCATCTAATTCTAAAAAATATGAAAAGAAAACTTTTGAAAAATCAACTAATAAAATAGTAGAATTAAACGAAGCAGATTCCTTACAATTAGTTTTTGTAAGTGGAATCGGCCCTTCTTTCGCATCTCGTATTTTAAAATATAGAAATAAATTAGGTGGGTTTCATTCTATCAATCAATTGAAAGAAGTATTTGGAATGGATTCTTTAAAATATGAAAGTTTAAAACCATATCTAAAAGTTGACATTTCAAAATTAAAATTTATTAACATCAATACGATTGATAATGAACAATTGAGAAAACATCCCTATTTCTATAAAATTTCTTTTATTATTCTCAATTACAGAAAACAACATGGGCCTTTTAAGAATAAAAAAAACTTAAAAGATATAGTTGTCATCAATGAAGATTTGTATAGTAAGATAGAACCTTATATTATTGTTGAATGATAGAAGAGCAAATAGCAGAAAATATACGGGATGTAATCGATTTTCCAAGACCAGGAATTGTATTTAAAGACATCACACCTATTTTAAAAAATCCAAAGTTATGCCTTGATATCGTTCAAGAGTTTAAAACTAGATTAGTACATTTAGAAATAGATGCTATAGTTGGGGTGGAAAGTAGAGGCTTTCTATTTGGATTAATGTTGGCAACAGCCATGAATATTCCATTTATACCCATCAGAAAAGATGGTAAACTTCCATTTAGTACGATAAGCCAAGATTATGACTTGGAATATGGTTCGGCCAAAATCCAGATGCACACCGATGCAATTAAAGCAGGAGAAAGGATTTTAATTCACGATGATTTATTAGCAACTGGCGGAACGGTAAATGCTGCCGCTTCATTAATTAAACAATCTGGTGGAATTGTAGCAGGTTTTGCATTTGTGATAGAACTTGGATTTTTGAATGGAAGAAACGCAATTCGTACGGTATCAGATAATATTGTAACTTTGAAAACCTATTAATTAAAAGATTTAAAAACAAACTTATGAGTCACACAGCTGAATTAGAGACTTTTTTAGGAGTAGATACCTCTTCTACAGAAAACCATACCATGATTACTAACATGGTAAAAGATTTCGCAGAAAAAAACATCAGACCACATGTAATGGAATGGGACGAAGTGCAGGAATTTCCGATTGAAACCATGAAAAAATTGGGTGAATTGGGTTTAATGGGTGTTTTAGTTCCTACAGAATATGGTGGAAGCGGTTTAGGTTATATAGAATATGTGAGTATTATTCAAGAAATATCAAAAGTTTGTGGTTCAATCGGACTTTCTTTAGCCGCTCATAATTCATTGTGCACCGGTCATATTTTAGCTTTTGGAAACGAAGAACAAAAAAGACGCTGGCTACCAGATTTAGCTAGCGCAAGAAAAATCGGTGCTTGGGGTTTGACAGAAGCCAATACAGGTTCAGATTCTATGAATATGCAAACAACTGCAGTTTTAGATGGTGATCATTATATAGTGAATGGATCCAAAAACTGGATTACCCATGGAAAATCTGGAAGCATTGCAGTAATTATGGTAAGAACGGGAAATGTGGGAGATAGTAAAGGTATTAGCGCAATCGTAATAGAAAAAGGAACGCCTGGTTTCACTCATGGAAAAAAGGAAAATAAATTAGGAATGCGTGCATCTGAAACTACAGAACTGATTTTTGATAATGTGAGAGTTCCAAAAGAAAATTTATTAGGAGCAGAAGGCGATGGTTTCAAACAAGCTATGAAAGTACTTGATGGAGGTAGAATTTCTATTGCAGCCTTATCTTTAGGAATCGCAAAAGGTGCTTACTTAGCTGCTGTTGCTTATTCAAAAGAAAGAAAGCAATTCGGAAAGGCAATTTCGGAATTTCAAGGTATTGCTTTCAAATTGGCTGATATGGCTACAGAAATAGAGGCAGCAGAATTACTTACTTTACAAGCTGCTGATATGAAAAATAAAGGCAAAAAAATGACAAAAGAATCAGCTATGGCTAAATATTTTGCATCTGAAGTTTGTGTGAGAGCAGCAACAGAAGCGGTACAAATATTTGGTGGTTATGGGTATACAAAAGATTTTCCAGTAGAGAAATTTTACAGAGATTCTAAATTGTGTACCATAGGCGAAGGAACTTCAGAAATTCAAAAATTAGTAATAGCCAGAGAAATATTAAGATAAGCTTTTGAATTATCAATCAAGAGTTCTATATTTGCAATCCAATTAAAAAAAATAGCGCAAGCACATGATTATAATCAACATTAAAGAAAACGAAACGATAGATAAAGCATTAAAGCGTTTTAAAAAGAAGTTTGAAAAAACAGGAGTTTTGAGAGAATTAAGAAACCGTCAGGCTTTTGAAAAACCTTCCATTACTAGAAGAACCACAGTTAAGCGTGCTATTTACAAGCAAGGGCTTAATTTAGATACAATTTAATTTTTTTTAATTTCCCCACTTATTCAAAAGTATTTGTAATTTAACTTTCGTTAATGAGCAAATACTTTTGATGTTTTTTACCCCTTTCCTTGATTATCTTCGCTTCGAAAAAAGAGTTTCTCCAAACACTTTCGTAGCCTATAAAACAGATTTAATCCAATTCAGCGATTTTCTGTTAATTACTTATTCTATTCAAAATTTATCTGAAATTTCTCATACCCATATTAGGTCTTGG
The DNA here is from genome assembly GCA_038209155.1 of Sphingobacteriales bacterium. Taxonomy (GTDB): domain Bacteria; phylum Bacteroidota; class Bacteroidia; order Sphingobacteriales; family Sphingobacteriaceae; genus JBBQYA01. The sequence continues at coordinate 3,110 of JBBQYA010000124.1, forward strand.
TTGGTTTCTTTGATGGAAGCCAAAATCCAAAACCGATCTATTGATAGAAAAATAACGACACTTAAAACTTTGTATAGCTTTTGCTTAGAAAATAATTTAGTAGAAAAAGATGTAACGCTTAAAATCCTTCGTTTAAAAACTTCTCAACGATTACCGCAATTTGTAGACGAAGCGAGTATGAATAAAATTCTTGACATCCCAAATGAAGAAACAGATTTCAGTCAATTAAGAGATTTTACTATTTTCGAATTGCTCTACCATACAGGTATGCGTGTTTCGGAACTTACTGGACTTAAGAATTTGGATGTAGATTGGATTAATCAACGAATAAAAGTATTGGGCAAGCGGAATAAAGAACGATTGATTCCTCTAAATCCTGAAATGATGGATCATCTGAAAAAATATTTAGTAAAAAAGGAAGAATATTTAAATAATGTAATTAACTCTGCATTGTTTATTACCAACAAAGGAAATAAAGTGTATTCAAAGTTTGTTTACAATATTGTAGTAAAACAGTTGACAGGTTTTACGAGTTTAACCAAAAAAAGTCCACATATATTAAGGCATACATTTGCTACACATTTATTAAACAAAGGCGCAGAATTAAACTCAATCAAAGAACTTTTAGGGCATAGCAGTTTGGCGGCCACACAAGTTTACACGCACAACTCAATAGAACAGTTAAAACAAATATATAAACAAGCCCACCCAAAGGCATAAAACGGAGGATGACATATGAAGCTACAAATTCAATCAGTGCATTTTGATGCAGACGCAAAATTGTTAGAGTTTATTCAGAAAAAAGTGGATAAGCTGCACACTTTTTATGACAATATTATTGACGGGGAAGTGATCCTTCGAATTGATAAAGCATCCATAGAAAAAAATAAAGCATCGGAAATTATTTTAAACATTCCAGGAAATAGACTTTTTGCAAAAGAACAATGCAAAAGTTTTGAAGAGGCAACAGATTTGGCAGTAGACTCTTTGCACAGGCAAATAATGAAGCATAAAGAGAAAACAAAAGCTAACAATGTAAAACCAGATTTCACTTTGGACGAACTAGCTGACTAAAACGTCCCTTAATAAACTTAAACCTGCTTATAGCAGGTTTTTTTGTTTTAATAAGGCAACCAATTGATCCTAAAAAAAGGTACTTATATTGTATTTTAATTTAAAATTTCCTATTTGCATAAATTTTGCCTCAACTCTTAAAAACCAAATAATTAAGGTTAAATTAACAAATCGCAAAATATTCTTTATAGATTTTGATAATTACAAATACAATTACTATTTTTATCATTAATTAACAAAAATTTTAAATCTTAAATCAAAAAAACATGAAAAAACTTTACACATTATTAAGCTTATTATTTGTAGGAACTGCCCTAATGGCGCAAGTTTCTGTAACTTACCGAGTAGACATTACTGATTATTTAGCTGGCGGTACAGCATTATCTCCAAATGGAATGCGTATTGGTGGTAATTTCGCAGATGTAGTGAACTCTAGCAACGTTGTAAATTGGACTCCATCCGATGCAAATTCTGCAATGACTCAAAGAGGAACTACCAATGTTTGGTCTATTACTGTTGTTTACCCTGCTTCATCTATTGGTACTAATCAAAAGTTTAAATTTGTAAACGGAGATTGGGGAACAAATGAAGGTTCTGCTGATCTAGTAACTGATGGATGTGCTTCTCAAGATGGTGGCGACGTTAACAGAAACTTAGTTATTCCAACTGCTGATGTTACTTACGAGTTTTGCTTCGACAAGTGTACAAAATGCGATGGTTCAAATCCATTAATTACTTCTGGATTAGCAAACATTACATCAGAAAAATCAGCAATCGGAAATGCACCAAATCCTTTTTCTGACAAAACAGTTTTTACTTACAGTGTTGCTGGATCTGCTAAAAATGTAACTCTTTCTATTATTGACATCACAGGAAGATTAATCAGTACTTTGGTAAACGAGGTTAAAGCTCCTGGAGTTTATAACGTAGAATACAATGGTGATTCTCAAACTGGTGCTTTATTAGGAAATGGAATTTATTTCTATTCTCTTAATTCTGGTAATGATGTAGTTACTGGAAAATTGAGTATCAACAGATAATCGTTTTTAATTAATTTTATTTAAAAGCCGCTTTTAAGCGGCTTTTTTTGTTTCGTTTTTTTTAGAACTGATCGTTTATGGTTTGAGTATAGTAGATTGTTTTAATTTGGTAATTGAATACGTTAGTTATTAAAGATAAATTATTAGCAGTTGGATTTAATTTTAATTCACGAATTGCAAAATCCTACTTATTTTTTTATCAATTCATTAAAATTTAGATTATCTTTAAATGTTATGAAAAATTTTCTTTTGGTAATAATTATGATTTCTATGATCAGTCAATCTTTTTCACAAGAGATTGGTGTAAGGGGTGGATCTTTTTTTTCAAAAGAAAATAAAAACAAAACGATATTAGGGTATGGTGTATTTTATAAAATCAATAGACCGAGCAGTAAATTAAGTTTTGTTTTATTTGCTGATCGGTTTAAAGGAAGAAATTTTAATAATAAGTGTTATTCTTGTGTATATGAAAGATATATTACAAATTTTAGAAAAACCTCCGCAGGTTTTTCTGTTTTAGGAAAAGTTTACAACAATAAATTTTTTACAATAAATCTAGGTCCCAATTTTACTTTACATGAGGTTTTCATGGATGAAAAAACATATTATCAACTTTCAGAAAAGTATACTCAATTAGATTTAGAAATTGGACTCTTATCAACTCTAGAATATAAAAACTTTGTATTTCAAAATTTTAATTTTATTATCTTTTTAAATCCATTTTACAATAATATATT
>JBBQYA010000125.1:0-5819 GCA_038209155.1 Sphingobacteriales bacterium
GTGTAAGTGATGCTGATAAAATAAATACTCTTGCTTTATTTACCGGCCGAAAACCTAAAAGACAAATCAATAGCACACTTTTAAGAAATTGGGCAATAGAGCTATCTGGTATTCCAGATTGGCTTTTCGAAGAGTCTTACCAAGTAGTTGGAGATTTAGCAGAAACTATCGCTTTGCTTATTCCATTAGGTGATGAAACTCAGGATAAAAATTTAAGTGAGTGGATGCAAGATATTCGAGGTCTTGCAAAAATGGATGAGTTAGAAAAAAAAACTTTTGTTTTAACTGCATGGAATCAATTAAATTCTTCCGAACGATTTGTATTTAATAAAATTCTGACGGGTGGTTTTAGAATAGGAGTTTCTCAAAGTTTAATTGTAAAAGCTATATCCAAATTAAGTGGAATTGAAGCAACTACAATTACTCATCGGATTATGGGAAATTGGAATCCCGAAACTTTCAATTACTCTGCATTAACTGCGCAGGAGGACGGAAGTACAGATAGTTCCAGACCTTATCCTTTTTTTCTTGCCTACTCTGTTGATGAAGAAAAATTGGGATTGATTGATCCTTCCGAAGATTTGTTGTTTAGTGAGCCTAAAGAATGGCAGGCTGAATGGAAATGGGATGGAATTAGGGCTCAATTAATAAAAAGAAATAATGAAATTTTTATATGGAGTCGAGGTGAGGAATTGGTAACTGATAAATTTCCAGAATTACATTCTTTTTGAATTCAATGCCCAACGGTACAGCAATAGATGGAGAAATTGTAACTTATCAAAATGGTAAACCAATGCCATTTAATACATTACAGACCAGAATTGGAAGAAAAAATTTAACAAAAAAAATATTAGCCGAAAACCCAGTAAGTGTAATTGCTTATGACTGTTTAGAATTTAATTCTTTAGATATTCGATCTGAAAAATTAATAGATCGTAGAACTATTTTAGAAAGAATTATTAATGAAAATTTAGTTAAAGACCAATTTCATCTATCCAAAATAATTGATTTTGGAAATTGGAAACAACTGAGTGAATTTAGGGAAAAAAGTAGAGATGAACTCGCGGAGGGAATTATGTTGAAGAGGAAATCGTCTAGCTATCAAGTAGGAAGAAAAAGAGGAGATTGGTGGAAATGGAAAGTAGATCCAATGACGGTGGATGGAGTGTTAATTTATGCCCAAAAAGGTCATGGTCGCAGAGCAGATTTATATACTGATTATACGTTTGCAGTTTGGGATGGAGAAAAATTAGTCCCATTTGCAAAAGCCTATTCTGGCCTTACCGATAAAGAAATTGCACAAGTTGATCATTTTATTAAAAGAAATACCTTGGAAAGATTTGGACCAGTAAGAACGGTGAAAGCAGAACTAGTTTTTGAATTAGCCTTTGAAGGAATCAGTGAATCTAGTAGGCATAAATCAGGAATTGCATTGCGTTTTCCAAGAATCTTGCGCTGGCGAAAAGATAAACCAAAAGAAGAAGCAGATACTATTGAAACGCTGAGGAATATGTTGGGTAAATAAATAAAAATTTTAATAATTGGAATAAAATTGATTACCTTAAAAAAGTTTCTGTAATTTAACTTTTTAAGGATTTTTTTTTAAAAAAAGTGTTTTTTAATTCTTTGTCAAAATAAATTTATATTATTTTATTGAACCCTTCTTAACTATTTTAGAATGAATTCACTTTCTCAATTTATAACTATAAAAGTTTTTGTTTTTTCAAATAAATAATTTTACTAAATTAATGACTGCCTGACCTATTTATTTTTTTTTGTTAAATATTTAAGTTTATTTTCCTCTGTTTAATCTTCTGGCAGATAGCTTTTTCCAAATATTATGAGCCATATTTATTTCTTTTTGAGTCAATCCAAAATGCTCTTTCAAAATTATTTGGTTAGTTATTTTTAAAACCTCTTCAATGTCAGTTTTATCACGAATAAGTTTGTCAATTTGCGGAAGTAGTGAGGCATTATTAATATTGTAAGGAAGTAATATTCTTTCGGCTTCATTTGGCATTAATTCCAAAACTCCACCTCCATGACTTCTTCCTGAAACCTCAGTAAAAGCTAACGAAAGTGAATTGTAATAACTTGCTGTCATAGCTTGAATATCTGTATTTGGTCTTACAAATACTCTATGCATGGTATCAGTTGTGTAAGCATTAGCTTCATTAATTATCAATCTTGGATAGAGATTGCTTCTTCTGATAAACAAAGCATCAGAAATTTTCAAAGAAGTAACTACAAACCAATCATCGCGAATACCAGTTTTGTAACCTTTGTGAATTTCTAAACTTTCTCCATACTGAATGTATTTTAGTCCACCATTATTTTTGTTTTCATTTTTTCCTGCAGGAAATACTAATAAATGAGCTTTTGCTTTCGAAAATTTGTTTTTCTCCCAATCTTTCTCTGTAAAAATTGCACTATTCACTTGAACACTTCTTCCAACCATTGGTCTTGCGTAGTTTTGCAAATCATATTCTTCGACTATTGAAAGCGGAACTGTAAAAAAATTATTAGATCCAGTTGTAATTCCTACCTCTACTCTTGCAAACTTTTCAAGGGTAGGAATATTTCTTTCTATTGCAATGTTTTCTAAAAAATCAATTTCATCTTGTTCCAAAAAATAGAAAGTCCATTTATTACTTTTAAAATCAATTTTCTTTTGCGGACTTTTTAATCTTGCTACATCAAGGGTTTTCAATTCGCTTGCATCATGCAATTCTATATGTTCAATATTATGACTTTTAGTTTCATTTTTTTCACAAAGTAATAATACAACTTCTTGTTGAATATCTGGAAATACCAATTTTTCAAAAGAAATAATATTTATTTTATTATAAAAATTGGCAAGAAACTTTCGTAATTGCAAAGCATAAGAAACCTGAAGAATTTCTGCTGGCAAAACGAAACCAATTCTACCCCCTTTAATTTTTAACAATAAGGATGAACCTACTACAAAAGAAACCCAAGCATTGGTAAGTTTGGAATAAGTCAATCCTGCTTTTATAAAAATGTCTTGTGCCTCAATTTGTTGCATCCTATTAAAAAATTGGTATCTAATATAAGGAGGGTTTCCTACTATTAAATCAAATTTGCTCTCTGTATTATTACAATAAGTATGAAAGTCGTCGTTTATGATTTGTTTGTTTTTTAAATTTATTTTGTCAGCTTTTATTGATTCCTCCTCATCCAATTCTATTGCTGTAATTGATTGATAATTTAAATCATGCTTTTGAATTTGATCCAAAAAAACTCCATCACCGCAACTTGGTTCAAGAATGTCAAAATCATTACTACCATTTATTCCCCAACGCAAAATAAATTCTGCAATTGGTTCTGGTGTATAAAATCCACCTCTTAATTTTTCGACTGTTGCTTCTTTTATTAGCTTCATTTTTTAAGAGTTTTTTTGGTTTTTAAATATTTCACCTTTTGTTCAGCTACTTTTAATACTTCACTGGACAAATCTTCTTCATCCATTATTTTATAAGCAATCGAATCACTTACAAAAGCAATCATCAAATCTTTGTCGCTTACATTAAAGTATTTCCCAAATTTTTCAATGAGAAGTTTGGTTGGTTTGCGATTGTTCTTTTCAATTTTACCCAACATTGAAGTGTCAATCTGCAATTCCTCAGCAACTTCACGCAAAGTAAGATTTTGTTCTTCACGAAGTTTCTTTACGGTCTCACCGAAAGAGTTTTCTGTTTTCATTTTGGACTAATTCAGTCCAAAAGTACTTACTAAAAATTTACAAACAATAGCTTTCAACAAATTAGTTTTCAACAAATTTTTTTTTAGAATATTTTTACTTGATTTCAAGAATGAATTCAGCGCCTTTTATTGTTTTAAATAAAAAAGCGCTTTTGCCAATTAATCTTGCGTTTGTAATTACAGATTTTGCAGCTCCCCAACTTATTGAAGTCATAGAATTTTTCTGCTCATAGGAACGGGTATCCGTTCTTGAATTGTGTGTAAGTGTTAGTTTATAAGTTCCTGAATCTTCACCGTCAATAACAATGTTAAAAATTGCTTTTGTTCTCTCAAGATGTGAGGTTTCGGGTTTTGAATCAAGCTTCCATTTTAAAGAAGAAAAAACGGTATCTCTGAAATAATGTCGCTGGTCAATTTCCTTGGTTTTACCTTTTTTGAAAAGCATTGAACCAGTTGGATTGGTATTTAAACCCTTCGGAATATTCAAATCTCTTTCAGTTAGTTTACCGCTTTCCCAAATCATAATACCTTTCTTGGCAATACGACTTCGTCCAATACTAGGGGTTGCTATTTTTACTTTGCTTATTAGTTTTTTCTGCCCTTTAAATTCTTTTGGGATTTTTGCAATATCTCTCTTTGGAAATATTTTTGAAATGATATGATTAGATTCCTTGGTTTTAGTTTCCTCTATTTTATCATATGCAACCTTTCGTTCAGCTTCTGTAGGAACTAACTTTGCTTTCACTAAATCATTAATTATTTTTTTTGAAAGTTTTGTTAGGTTAGGATCACTAAAATCAAATAGACCTTTAAAATAAGTCTTAAGCTGTTCAATGATTTTCCTATCTGCAACAACTGAATTATCTATACTTATTAAAAGTGAAGATTCTACATTTGAAAACAAACCATAAGAAGTAAGATTTGAAGAACCAATTATCAGTTCTGACTTCTTTTCACCCTCGAAAAGATAAATTTTCGGATGAAAGATTGTATTAGATGGTTGATAAAACACAAATGAATTAATTTTCATTGACAAAAGTATTTCTAAAGCCTCTTTAGATGTACCTTTTTGATCAATACCTGTAATTATAGATATTTCTTTCAAATGCTTTTTAGCTTTTTTTAGATGCTTGGAAATACCAATAACTCCAGATTGACTGGCAAATGCTGAAATACATATAAATGTATGAAAGTTTTTTTCAGAGAAAAATTTAATCAATTGTTTTCCGACTGAAAAATTTGATTCGCTTTCAAAACCTTGACCCAAAAATGTAATCTTCATTAATACTTTGAATTTTAAATAAATGTATGATTAAACTATAATTTAGTGAAAGAACATTATCCTCTCACCAAAAAATCCTCTTTCACTTGTCCTTTTCTGAAAAAAACTATTCCAAAATGAAACAAATCAACCGTTACAGTTACATCAGAATTTGCTTTGATTTTTTGCCAAGCGTTCATCATTCCTTGCGACCAATAAATATCATCAAAAATAAAAATAGTGCCTTCGGAACTATAAGGAATAGCCTTTTCAAAATAATCCAAAGTAGCTTTTTCCGTATGATTTCCATCGAAATAAATAAAGTCTATCCTATTTCTTTTTTTCAAAATCGTTGGAAAAACGTCATCTATATTTCCAATTTCTATTTCAATATTGTTTATACTTAAATTCAAAAATACCCGATTTGCAACAACTGCTATTTCTTCACATCCTTCAATCGTTGTAATCTTACTCTTGGTATTTGCCTTTGCAAAGTAAGCAGTTGTAATTCCAAAAGAAGTTCCTAGTTCAATACTATTTTTTGGCTGAAAATGTTCAAAAATCCTCGCTAATAAATTGGCAAGTTTTTTACTTTTCAAAGAAGTTTTAGCAATTGAGCTTACTTTTCTTTTTAAAACAGATTGCATGATGGAACCTGCCCCCAAATCTTTTATAGTTAAAATAGAATGATCGTCTAATAATTTTTTTCGTTCATTTTCTATGTCATTATATTTGTTGGATTCAGTTTTTTTGTAAATTACATTTTCCAATAAATCATAAACAAATGGCGAATGTGTTCCATGTAAAGTATTTGCTTTCAAATAATGTTGCAAAA
>JBBQYA010000126.1:0-5745 GCA_038209155.1 Sphingobacteriales bacterium
GATTTCATAAAAAATATTTTGGTAGATAAATTGGCTACCAAAAAATTAGTAATTGGCTACGATCATCATTTTGGAAAAAACAGAGAAGGTAGTTTTGTGCATTTGAAGAAATCTGCTCCCGATTATGGTTTCGAAGTGGAAGAAATTCCCGAACAAGATATAGACGATGTAGCGGTTAGTAGCACCAAAATCAGAAATGCTTTGAATAATGGCAACTTATCTATTGCCAAGCAATACCTCGGATACGATTTTGAGTTAAACGGAACTGTAGTGCATGGCGATCAAATTGGTAGAACCATTGGTTTTCCGACAGCCAATATTTTAGTTAAGGAAAAATATAAACTGATACCAAAGGATGGCATTTATGCAGCCATTGCTTACATAAACGAAAAGCAATATGCAGGTATGCTTTACATCGGCAACCGCCCAACCTTAAACGAAACCAAAAAGGTAATCGAACTAAATATTTTTGATTTTCATCAAGATATATATAACCAAAATATTCAAGTTCAAGTAAAAGAATTTATTCGGGATGATCATAGATTTGAAAATCTTGAAGCATTAAAAGCACAGCTTGGGAATGATGAGGAGATGGTGAGAAGGTTTTTTGAATTAATGAAACTATAATTAGAAAAACAATCAAATTAAGATATAAGTTTATAATCGGTTAATTATAAAACTAAAAATAATTCTATTGTAAAACAACAATTTACTTTGACAACTAAACACGTTATTTCGGATTTTGGAATTTAATTTTTTTTATTTCTTTTCATTTTAAAATTAACAGTAATTTAACGAAAACATAACATTAAACATCTTAGATCTGCACTAATCTTAAAATAAACATCCATGAAACAATTAAAAAATCGTTTTAGTGCAATAGGATTAACATTCTTTCTTTTCTTATTGATAGCCAACTCAAACGCAAAAAGTTTTGCTCAAGAGTTAATACCCTATGAAGAACCATTAGCCTCTCGAATGGAAAAATCTAAGAAAATTGTTCAAGAAGCGGAATTTATTTTTGAAGGGATATATATATCCGAAACAGTACAACACACGGAAAATCATAACCTTTCAATCGTTAAATCAAAATTCCTTGTTCAACATGTGTATAAAGGTAATTTAAAATTAGGAACAGTAATTATAGAGCAAATGGGACCTGTCGCTCACTTTATTACAGAAATTAAAAAAGATATTTATGGTAAAGAATATGAATGGATAACTGCGGTTGGTACTAACCTAACTTCACATTCTCGAGGGCAGGATTATTCAAAATATAACACAACTATATTTTTTTGTAATGCAAAACAACTACCAGATGTTGTAAATGATTCAATTGATAATAAAGAAATTTTAGAATTTATACCATCTAAGCCTTCAACTGTTAATTTTGCAAACTATAATCCCGAATTTGAATTTTTCGAAATGGGAGGTTTACACAATCTTCTATTTAAAACAAAGGCTGATTTTTACAAATTCTTACAAGAAAGTGATTCAACTATAGTTCTTCCGCTTACAGAAAGTGAAAGAGCTAAAAGAGATAGTCTAATTTTTATGAATAGAATAGAACGTAGAAACAAAACATTAGATAGTTTAAGAAAAGAATTTAGCAAACCATCTAATGATGGAAAAGGCAAATTGATTAAGAAAATAGGCAATATCGATTATTCCATCGTCAATTTACAACTTACTTCTACAAGTACAGAGCGTTTTTTTGAGTTTGATGTTTATACTCAGGTCAACCAAACAAATACTTTTTTCGAATCTAGTGTTTTGACGTTTACTTATAATACGGCAGTTTTTGGAAGCGATTTAGGCATAAATAACATTGACATAATAACTACTAAAAGTCCATTTTTAGGTAGTAACAATGTGCTTAATGTAGGAAATTTACAATCAAATGAAATACTATTTGATTTTTATTATGACTATCTTCAGGCACAACCCAGATCCCAATTACCTTCAACTCCTGTTTTATTATTTCACGTCAAAATGAAAATTAAACCATCAAATTGCGGGAGCAATCCTACCTTAGCCTTTTCAAATTTGCAACAGAATTCAAATCAGTCTGCATATAATTCTTCGCCTTCTGGTTTTGGAACTTTTGTTTAATTACACTAATGTAACTTCTTCTTCAATTCCAGCTTTTACAATAAATTGCCCTGTAATGACCATGACCACCAAATAAACCAGCATTCCAGATAAAATAGCAGGCAATAAAGAATTTATTTCCATCAATGGGACTAACTTTGGAACAGTAAAAGGAAAAGTTTTATTTAAAGATGCAAATATTGGAGGTGTAGGAGGAACATCAAATGGTTTTATGCTAGGAATTGAACCTAGTTATATACAGTCATGGACAAACACTCAAATTATAGTAGAAATACCTAGTTTTGTTGTAGATGGATATAGTGGCGATAAACGGGGATGTGCAGGATCAGGACCTATAAAAATAATTAATGCATTTGGTGATTCTTTCATTAACAATAGTAATCTGAAAATTAAATCAAGCTATATCAATTTCGGCAATTTTGCAAATCTTGGCACTTTTCCTATTAGTAAACAATTATTAGCGAATGTAAACTGCATCAATGGGCGTGTATTTTCTCTACATACTAGTTTCCAATCAAGAATTGGAGCAGCAGCTGCGGTAGAAACTGCATTGCAGCGCTGGTCTTCTCATTTAGGTATTACCTTATTATTAGAACGAAACTCAAATGGCACTATCAAATATGTAACTGATACGAATGATGCTGAAAGAAATGTAATTCATTTTAATACCCTTCTCGCAGACGGTATGGTTACGTCTGGTTCCCCTTCCTACGAAGGCTCTGGATGCAGTCCTAAAAAATTCTTTAGAAATAAAACTAACATTAGCATAGCAAGTTCACAACCTTGGCATTATGGAGTTGGTGATAATGTTCCTATCAATCGCTTAGATTTCTTTCATGGGATATTACACGAAATTAGTCACTCGCTAGGATTAAATCATGAAATAAGTTTAATAAATGATCCTAAAAGCTTAATGTATTTTCAACTAAAAAAATACAACAATGCTGAAGTGCCAGCTACTGATCGTCCAGATTTGAACAATTGGAGTTTTAATGCAAAAAATGCTGCAACAGATATTGTTAGTGCAAGTAGAGCAACTACATGGTGTGGTTTTTCATCAAGTGTGGTGAAAACTTTAACATCTCCACCTAATTCAACTATATTTTTTCCGGCGATTACGTCTAATAATGGGTTTGTAGTTGGATGCGGAACAACCATTCATCAACTGTCTTCATCAATAGCTACTAATAATGAATGGCTAAGAAATGGTAATTTTTATTCAAATGCGCAAACTATAAATGCAAATACTGGAGGGTCGTATACCTTAAGAATCCGAAATACTAATTGTAGCGTTGCATCTTTGCCTTCAACTGTCAATATTGGATATAGTCAGTGTCCTCCTGGAGATATAACAGATAGAATAATTTCTGTATATCCAAATCCTTCGAATTCTAATGTTACTATTGATTATGATTTAACAAATTATCAAACAAGCTTTAAAGCTTTCATTCAGATCATTGATTTTCTCGGTAAGGTTATTTATTCAACTCCATTAAATAAAGAAAACAGGTTTATTGATATTGATCTTCCCGATCTTACTAGTGGAATGTATGGTGTCTCATTAGTAGTTGATGATGCAATAATTACCTCCAAACTTTTGAACATAGTGAAATAATTTGTTGACAATGTAAATAGGGCGGTAAATTTTGCTGCCCTTTTTCAATAATTAAAATTGTATAATTTAATTCATTTCCTCATACCTTTCAAAAACTTCCCTGTGTACGAATTTACAATTTCCAAAATCCCTTCTGGCACCCCTTCATACACCACATAGCCACCTTTTTCCCCGCCTTCTGGCCCAATGTCTATAATCCAATCTGCTGATTTTATCACATCTAAATTATGCTCAATCACTACCAAGGTATTTCCTTGTTCTAGCAAAGCATCAAAAGATTTAAGCAGTTTTTTAATATCATGAAAATGAAGTCCAGTGGTAGGAATTAGGGAATATTTTAGTGGAATGAATTAAAAAGGCAGAATGGATATTCTTGCTTTTTATTAAAAAATGAAAATATGTTTTGTTTGTAAAATAAACAATAAATTTGCAGATAAGTTGCAAATAAACGACATATTATGTTAATTCAATTCTCAGTTAAAAACTTTAGAACCTTCAAAGAAAAGGCAACATTAAGCCTTATTGCATCAAACTACGATAAGGATACAAGAGAAACAGAAAATATCTCTAACTCGAACGCCTTTAATCTCAAGATTCTGAAAAGTGCTGTTATTTATGGCGCAAATGCAAGCGGTAAAAGTAAATTCATAGAGGCTTTAATGTTTTTGAAACGTTTTGCAATTAACTCTTCTAAAGAAAGTCAAAAAGGGGAGGAAATTGATGTAGAACCTTTCAGATTAAATAATGAAAGTGAAAACCAACCAAGCGAATTTGAAGTAATTTTTTTGTTTAAAAAAGAAATGTTTCGTTACGGTTTTGAAGTTGATAAACAAAAAATTGTTTCGGAATGGTTATATCACAAACCAAAAACAAAAGAAGTTGAATTATTTTATCGAGATTTTCAAAATTTCGAAACTCACGCTAGGAATTTTCCAAAAGGTGCAACATTGGTTCGTGAAGGATTAATTAGAAATAATGCTTTGTTGCTATCGGTAGCAGCCCAATTTAATGACAAGACCTGCGAAAACGTTATTGAATGGTTTAAGAATCTCAAAACGATTTCTGGTCTCAAAGAAGAAGGATATCAGGGATATACAATGGGCCAAACTAAGAATCCAAAACATAAAGAAAGAATACTTGAATTATTGAAAGCGGCTGATTTAGGCATCCAAGATATTGAGCTTGAAATGATTGATCTCTCAAAGCTTCCGAAGGATATGCCCAAGGAGTTGAGAGAAATGATTTTAAAGAAATCCAAAGAAGACGACACGGAATACTTTTCAGATATTTTAACAGCTCATAAACAGTTTGATAATGAAAAGAATAATATTGGAATGATTAATTTTTCTTTAGACGATGATGAATCTTTTGGAACAAGAAAATTCTTTGCATTGACAGGTCCTGTTTTGGACGCGATTGAAAATGGGTATACACTTGTTGTTGATGAACTAGATTCAAAACTTCATCCAAATTTAGTTTGCAAAATTGTTTCTTTATTTAATTCGAAAACTCTTAATCCAAAAAATGCTCAACTTGTTTTCAATACTCACGACACTAATTTACTAAGCTCAGGCTTATTTAGAAAAGATCAAGTTTGGTTTACAGAAAAAGATAAATACGGTGAAGCAAAACTTTATTCTTTAGCCGACTTTACATCTGATAAAGTGAGAAAAAAAGAACCTTTTGAAGATAATTACATCAGAGGTAAATATGGTGCTGTTCCCTTTCTTGGATTCTTTGACAATTTAATTCATAAAAATTTATTGCTTCAAGATGAAAATGAAAAATAAGAATGCGGAACAAATTGAAAACAAGAAAAAACATAGACAAGCTTTAAAAATAAAAAGAAGTGCAGAACCTGTGTTGGAAAGAGGTAATGCTACAATGGTTGAAAAACCAACAATTTTAATAGTTTGTGAAGGGGAAAACACAGAACCATCGTATTTCCGACAATTCAAATTGTCTTCTGCGACAATTAAAGGTGAAGGATGCAATACCATCTCATTAGTTAAAAGAGC
>JBBQYA010000127.1:0-5615 GCA_038209155.1 Sphingobacteriales bacterium
TAATGTTTAAATCTACTCTTTTAATCGTTCATACACATATTGAGGGATTTGTGTTGAGTTTTTTTGTCTCCTCATAATCTTAACATATTTATCATAATTGATTTGACTATTGTTCATATCGTATAATTGATAATAGCAATCAGCAATGTTTAATACTATTTTTGGATTGCTAGCATTGTTTTTTAAAATCTTCAAAAATATAAATAATGCCTCATCATAAGCCTTATTTAGCATACGTGAATTTGCAATTTGCTCATAAAGCTTAATATTTGATTTAACATTACTATAGTTATCTATTGGAAATTGATCAAAGTTTATTAAAGAATTTTTTTTATACCTTATTTTTCCAATCAAATTTTGATCTAAATATAGTTTCGTCTCTTGGTTTTCATCTTTTTCGCCACTACCATATCCATCAATATCATCTAGAATTAAAGAATCAATTTTATAATTAACAAATTGAGTAATCTTACTTGAAATAGCAGAACGTTCAATTGCGTAAAAACCTGTTTCAAGTATAATGAATTCATTATTGAGCCAGAGTACTTTAAAAATTAGGTGCAACTTACTTTCAACACAAAAGTATTTTTTATAAAAATAAAATTGATTGTTAAATTTCGATGGGATTAACTTTATTTCAGTACACATCCCAGTTAGGAAATTTAGCGAATCAATATATAGTACCTTATTATTTTCGGTTAAAATGAATTGATTAGAATCATAGCTTGAAGAAATTTTTTGAGCATTCCCTCTAGGTAAAGATACAATAAGAAAAAAAAACAGTAGATTAATCTTCAAACTCAACACATTTTTCCATTTTAATTGCATATCCTTTAATTAATTCTGCCTTATTTAATCCATTTATAACTTCTCTAGCATTGAAGTAATCTGTCTTGTCCTTATTTATATACTTATTTAATTTTACTGTTGTAAATGTTCCATCCTCAAAACCATAAAGCGCAATATGTGCAGATAATTCTGGGTTCATTGCTAAGTCAGGAAAATTTATTAAATCAACTTTAAAATAGTCTTTCATTTTTTTATAATTAATTTGCCAAGTAATCTGAATATATCCTCTACCATGATATTTAACTCCATCACCTAGCCGAGTATTACCATACTTCTTTGCTGTTTCTCTTCTTTGTAATGTATCAGCTAGAATTGGGTCATATTTATTTTCATAATATTTTTTTCTTTTTGTATCCGTAAGATAATATGCTTCTTCTACTGGCTCAAATGTATTTAGCGTTTCATGCTTAATAGTTGCAGAAATATATGCTAGCTGTTGTAAAGAAATTATTTTTTTCTGATTTTTAAAATAACTGTTAAAGCCTTTCAACATGGTACGGCAGCTTTTTTCTACACTTGAAGAGAGGTTTTCGAAGTGAATATTATATTGCTTTATGAAAAAATCAATATCAATTTTAGTGAATAAAGTTCCTTCTTCTTTTTGTGACTCATCCACAACCCCTTCCTTTCCCACCTTCACACTCACACTTTTATCATGTGTAACTTTTCCCATCCCATCCACCAATCTTGCTTTCAAGTCAAAATCTTTTGGAACTTGCAGCTTATCAGAAAAATCAATATAAACATCCGCAGTAAATTCTTTTTGCCTAAATATATCACTTTTTCTATAGGCTGAGTAAGCTTTAACAATAATTGCTGTTATCAAATTATTCAATATTCTTAAATTTTTTTATTTTACATCTTTTATCCTTAGTATAATCAATGCTTATATATTTTGACCAATCTGTATTTTTTTCTAAAATTACATTTTGCAATGCTGAACAAGTTTTTTCATAACACCATCCATTTCCGTCACAGTAACTACTTATATATAACGTTTTTATTATTTTCCAATTTCTGGAAATATCATTATAAGTATAATAAATATATCTTTCTAGTCCGCCATGACCATAAAAATGGCTGGATAAAATTAATCCACAATTTGCTTCCTTATTTAAGGTAATTGAATCTATTTGGTATAAGCCATCCTCGGCAAAGTTTACTGTTGCTAAACTTAAATTATAAATATCATTTTCATTTTTAAAAACGAATAAACTATCTCCTATGCCATGAAGGTTGGAAAATATCTTATCCATATTTCCATCTCTGTCAAAATCAATATTATATTGATCAAACTTTAAAGTATCTAAAACTATAACTTCGTAAATTTTATCTATATTATTTGTATCAACTTTAAATTTTAATTCTTCTTTTTTTTCTTTTTGCAAATTCATTTTACAGTTACAAAAGAGAAAGAAAATAAAAAAATATAAAATATTATTTATTTGCACATTTCTCATATTCAAAAATCCTTTTTAGTTCGATAACATACTTTCTTCTTTCAAACAATCCATTTTTGCCACCATTAACTAAGAAGCTTATAACATCCACTTGATCTTTATCTGCAATTAAATTAAAATCGATAGTTCCGTAGGACTGTTCTTTCTCATTTTTGTATTTATATTTTATTGTTTTTTTAGGAAATGAAGGATTGACTTTCTTTACCTCAGGAATTGCGCTAGAATTTGGTACCCATATATTTCCCACATTTAAAAATTTTCCTTGCTTCCAATACCAGCCGGCAGAATTGAAAACGTGATATAAATTTTCGGCAATAATTGAATAATTTTTTAGAAAATCTTCATCTTTTCCTGAATCTTTATTGTAAAATGCGGTATATATTTTATAAGAAGTTACATCTGTTAGTTGCAAAGCACCTCTTCCATAAAATGGCTTATATACTTTATTCGTAGCAATTTCCAATGCGGTTGTTAATCCTGCTGTTTCATGATAGATTTGAGCTAAAAAATGTATTTTATGAATACATTTTGATATATTATAATTCAAAAGTGTTGCATTTAATTGATTCAAAACATTCTCTATTTTCTTATCTGATTCATTTAAATTGCAATTTTCTCCCATAAAAAGTTTTGGTTTATTATTACTAATTCCTGTTTCACTTTTTCTCAATTGAATAAGAATGTTTTCAAATTCTCTTAATTCAATATCTCTTTCACAGAAACAACTTAACTCTTTTTCTATATTCTCCTCTACCTTCCCACCTCTTTTCACATTCACACTTATACTTTTCTCATGAGTAACCTTACCCATTGCATCTACCAATTTTGCTTTCAATGTAAAATCTTCTGCAACTCGTAGAATATTTGAAAAATCAATTAATACATCCGCAGTAAATTCTTTTTGCCTAAATATATCACTTTTTCTATAAGCTAAAAAAGTTCTGCCATCTAACTCTACGGTTATATTATTTGTATAGTATTCCGTTGATATGCTTACTTTAACAATGAAATATTGAATTATGTCATTTACTTCCTCATCTGATCTGAATATTTTATTGGAGTTTTTCTTCGGATCTTCTAAAAATTCAATGGCTACAATCCTTGCATTCTCCCCTTCTTTTTGTCTGCTGGTGGTAATTAAATCGGCAACTATATCGTAACTCTCCGGAAATTCAAAACCTAAGCCGCGGAGTTTATCGAGTGTTTGTCTGTTCATGGATGTAAAATCCCTACTCTTTCAATCGTTCATAAACATAATCCGGTATTCTCGTTAAATCTTTGTTCTGTTCTTTCATTAATTGAACATACTTTTTGTAATCTCTCTTCGCTTTTTCTTTTTCTTTTAGTTCCCAGTGGCAATCTGCTCTGTTGAGATAAGCTACCACTTGTGTTGGAAATTTTTCAATAACTTTATTGATTATAGTCAACGAAATATCATACCTTTTGTATAAAGAATACTTATAAGCTATATTATTAAATTTCTTAACATTATTTTTATCGATTAAAATATTATTAGCTAATTTCCAATCCCATTCATAGTAATTAAATGGATAAATATGATTGCCAGCTAATTCTCGTTCATTAACATTAATTAAAATAGGTGTATCATCATCAGGTTTATTATAGTATATTTCTTTATAGTTTATTAATTTGAAATTATTTTCAATAAATTTTAGTTTATATTGATTTATTTGATATGATTCTTGAGCAAATGGTGCTTCACAAGTTTTATATGTAAAAATTCCTCTATTAATCGACAAAAAGCTATATAAATTATCACTTTTTCCTCCACATTCTCTACAAGGTACTAGATCGTCATTTTCGTAAATTTTTTTATATTTTTCTGTTCCATTTAGACCTAAAAGAATGATAACTTTTCTTTTTGTTAAAGAATCTCTTACATCTAATAAAAAAGATTCACTTTCAATTTTATTATTTAAAATTAAAAGAAAATCAGTTAATGTATCATTATCAAATTTGCCAGAGACGATTTCACTAATTTCAAATCTGATTGGTATATAATTTATAAATCTTGCAGTTTGAGCTTGACCAAATTGCGTATAAAAATTTCCAATAAATAATATTAAAAATAAAACTATTTTACTATACATTAACTTATAAATTAAATATTTTTTTTATTCGTTCAAATGTTCGTCTTCTAAAATCATACGAATCCGTTTTATTATTTATTAGTTTTGTTATCGCATCTACATTTTCAGATTTAGAACCTTTATCTGCTTCCTTCGATAATTTTTTAAAAACCCAATTACCCAAACCAGAAAAGACTGCTTCCTTTGCAGTAAAAATATCTACACCTAAATTTAAATTTACTCCCGAATTCGGAAGTATTTTATCGATAGTTTTTTGTATTTCATTGTAATTTGATCTTCCTGTAATTTGCAATAAGCCTCTTCCTCTAAAATTCCAACCATCTCCTTCATAAATATTGCCTAATTTATAATTTTCACCTCTATTTTTGTCTGCATAAGCTATATTTGCAATAGCTTTTTGGTTAGCATATTGAGTAATAATTTTCTTTTTAGTAATCTTATTAATTGATTCCTTTCTACCTATTTTTTCTGCTTCAGTCTTGTAAGGCTCTTTTAAAAATGCTTTATATGGAACGCCAGATTTTAATGCTTCTGTTGTATAATTTAAACTTTCTCCACTAAAAGCTCCTTCCAAACCTGAGCCGCTTTCAATATATGACTGAGAAAAAAAATGACACCTACGTAAACAGGTATTTAATTCAAATATTTCGTATAACTTGACAGCTATTCCTTTCAAAATATAGGATCTATTAAGCTCATAAACAATACTTTCTATACGTTCATCGCTCGCATCTTGCCATATTTCTTTTATTTCAACGAATAAAAAATCTACATTACAATTATCATTTATAATCGGATTACTTTTTATCAAATCTGCTTCAACCTCCTCTGCCTTCCCTCCCCTCCCCACATTAACACTAACACGTTTATCATGCATAACCTTTCCCGTCACATCTACCAATCTCGCTTTTAATTCAAAATTCTCTTCAACTCGTAGAATATTTGAAAAATCAATTAATACATCCGCAGTAAATTCTTTTTGCCTAAATATATCACTTTTTCTGTAAGCAGGATAAGTTCTGCCATCTAGTTCTACCATTACATTATTTGCATAAAATTCTGTAGATAGTTTCACTTTTACAATGAAGTATTGAATTAAGTCATTCTTTTGTTTAGATCGTTGAGATATTATAAAAGAATTGGTCTCTAATTCAAATTGCAAATCTACAATCCTTGCATTCTCCCCTTCTTTTTG
>JBBQYA010000128.1:0-5609 GCA_038209155.1 Sphingobacteriales bacterium
GTATTTGGAATTTATTGATTGTGAATTATACCCATTTTTATGTAGAGCATGTAAAAGGGCACCATAAAAATGTAGGAACGAGCAAAGATCCCGCAACTGCAAAATATGGTGAAAATATCTATTCTTTTTTATCTAGAACTATAACTGGCCAATTCAAAAGTGCTTTTTCTATTGAATCTGTTCGCTTAAAAAAAATCGGAGGCAATCCATTTTCTTTTTCCAATTTTATTATTCGTGGCCTTATTGCACAAATAATTATTTCTATTGCTCTTTACTTTTTCACAAACGGAACTGTGTTGGCTGCATTTTGGCTTCAATCCATTATGGCAATATGGCTTTTAGAAATTGTTAACTATTTTGAACATTATGGTTTGGTACGAGGTGAAACGGAAAAATTTGGACCAGAACATTCTTGGCAATCCAATCTCACACCAAGCAGATATACTTTAGTTGAACTTTCTCGTCATTCAGATCATCACATGAAAGCTTCTAAACATTACCAAACTTTAGTTTCACATGCAGAAAGTCCTCAAATGCCATTAGGGTATTTTGGATCTTATTATTTGGCTTTGATTCCGCCATTATGGTTCAAAGTAATGAATCCGGTTTTAGAAGATCATTATAAAAAAATGAAAAATCAAACCTTGGTATCTGATAATGGATAAATAACAAATCCACTTTCTGTTTCCTTTACTTTAGAAATTGCCGTTTCATGATCATGATAAAATAAACAAACTTGGTCATGTTCTGAAGCATAAGCACCATATATTTTTCTCAATTCCATGCTTTTTCTTCCATCTAAATCATATTTGGCGACAAAGTTTCTGATCAATTGAGATGCTTCTGGCAATACATCTCCACCAAAAAAACAAGATTTCTCTCCTTCATATAATGTGAAAACTTGATGAAATTCTGAATGCCCTCCTGATCGTTCAAAACAAATATCATTTTCTATTTTACCTTTTCCATCTACTAACTTTAATAAAGAAGAATTGCCTAATTCCTTCAACTTATCTCCGTGGTAGGAAGCTGAATTTCGATTGGAAGCCATTTCAAACTCTGATTTTTGAATAAAATATTCTGCATTAGGGAAGGCCGGAAAATAATTTCCATTTGATTCCAACATCATTCCACCTGCGTGATCAAAATGCAAATGACTCATGATTACCTTTGTGACTTCTTC
Organism: Sphingobacteriales bacterium; assembly: GCA_038209155.1. Taxonomy (GTDB): domain Bacteria; phylum Bacteroidota; class Bacteroidia; order Sphingobacteriales; family Sphingobacteriaceae; genus JBBQYA01. Next base: position 1,184 of record JBBQYA010000128.1, read on the forward strand.
AAACGAATAGCCTTTTTGTCTAATATTTTTATGAATTTGAAGCTCGCCGAATTCATCTTGATATCCTAAACCAGTATCTATAAGAATTAAATCATTTCCTTTTTCGATTAAAAACGGGCTTACGTCTACAAAAATAGAAGCTTTACGCTCGCTTGCTTTATGAATTTTAGGATCAAAGGGAATAAATTTCTTAGAAATATCTACCGAGTAGGAACCTTCGTAAAGAGAAAATATTTTCAAAATTATTGAGTTTAAACAAATGGATTTTATTTTGGCAAATTACTACATTTACCCATTGAAAAAGGAAGAAGCTATGGAAAAAAGGTGGGTAGAATTTGAAAATATACCAAAAGAAATTGTCGAGAAATTAAGTGGTGAATTAACCATTGATCATGCGCTTGCTTCTGTTTTAGTGCAAAGAGGTATAAAAAATTTCGCGGAAGCTAAATCATTTTTCAGACCAGAATTGGATGATTTACATGATCCTTTTTTGATGAAGGACATGGAAAAAGCAGTTGAAAGAATTTCATTCGCAATCATAAATCAAGAAAAAATTCTGATTTATGGAGATTATGATGTTGATGGAACCACGTCGGTGACTCTTATGTTCAAATTTTTGAGCAAGTTCACCAATCAAATAGCTTTTTATTTACCCGATAGATATAAAGAAGGCTATGGAATTTCTGATTTGTCGATTGATTTTGCCATTAAAGAAAATTTTAAATTGGTAATAGCTTTAGATTGTGGCATTAAAGCCAATGATAAAATAGCAAAAGCTAATCTTAACCATATAGATTTCATTATTTGCGACCATCATAATCCTGGCGGTAAATTACCAGAAGCTTTAGCGGTTCTAGATCCAAAAAGGTTGGATTGTGGATATCCTTATAAAGAATTATCTGGCTGTGGCGTAGGTTTCAAGCTTATGCAAGCTTACCTTATTTACCATGATATGCCTTTAGAAATTTCCTATGACTTTTTAGATTTAGTGGCAGTAAGTATTGCATCAGACATCGTTCCATTGACAGGAGAAAACAGAACTCTTGCATATTATGGAATGAAAAAAATTAACGAAAATCCAATACCTGGTTTCAAAGCCCTATTAAAATCCAATACCTTTAAAACCGATTTTAATATAACTGATGTAGTATTTATTATTGGGCCAAGAATAAATGCCGCTGGCAGAATGGATGACGCCAGACTTGCAGTAGATTTATTACTTACTGAAAACGAAATAGATGCAATGGAAAAAGCAAAACTCATTCAGGTAAAAAATCAAGACAGAAAAGATTTTGATACAGCAATAACTTTAGAAGCATTAGCAGAATTTGACGAAAACATTGAACTTCAAAATCGAAAATCTACCGTTTTGTTTAATCCAAATTGGCATAAAGGGGTAATAGGAATTGTGGCTTCAAGAGTAATTGAAAAACACTATCGCCCAACTATTATTCTTACTCAATCCAATGGAGTTGCTACGGGTTCTGCACGTTCCGTTCATGGTTTTGATTTGTATGAAGCAATTGAAAAATGCGAGAGCAATCTCTTACAATATGGTGGTCACATGCACGCAGCAGGACTTACATTGGAAGTAAATAAAATAGAATCTTTTATACAGCAATTTGAAAAAGTGGTTTCAGAATCAATATTGGAAGAGTCTCTCACACAGAAAATAGCTATTGATCGTTCCATAACTTTTGATCAAATTACTCCAAAATTTATTCGAGTGATGAATCAAATGGCACCTTTTGGCCCAGGAAATATGCATTTAGTTTTTTGTACCTCGGCTTTGAAAGTTAAAGGAAATGCCAGTGTGGTTGGAAGTAAGCATTTGAAATTGGAAGTATTGGATCAAAATTCTATTTCATTTTCTTGTATTGGTTTTAACTTAGGATACTTAGTTGATGATATTAATAAAGGAGGTTTTTTTAAAATGTGCTATACCATTGAAAAAAACGTTTGGAACAATATTATCAGTAATCAATTGAATATTAAAGATTTGAAAATCGAATCTACACAATCTTAAAATCTATATCTTATATAAAATGCAAATTTTACGTGCAGAGAAACTTGTGAAGACATATAAAAAAAGAACGGTTGTTAATGCTGTTTCTTTTGAAGTAAAGCAAGGCGAAATTGTAGGTTTATTAGGGCCAAATGGAGCAGGAAAAACCACTTCCTTTTATATGATAGTGGGGTTAATAAAACCGAATGATGGTCAAATTTTTTTGAATGATGAAAATATAACAGCGCTACCGATGTATAAAAGAGCCCAAAAAGGAATTGGATATTTGGCTCAGGAAGCTTCTATTTTCCGAAAATTAAGTGTAGAAGATAATATAATGGCAGTTTTGGAAATGACAGACCTAAGCAAAATTGCTCAAAAAGATAAATTAGAAGAATTAATTGCTGAATTCAGCTTAGGCAGGGTTCGAAAAAATAGAGGAGATTTATTGTCGGGAGGTGAGAGAAGGAGAACAGAAATAGCAAGAGCATTGGCAGTAAGTCCAAATTTTATTCTCTTAGATGAGCCTTTTGCTGGAGTAGATCCGATAGCTGTAGAAGAAATTCAAGGCATTGTTTCTAAATTGAAGGATAAAAACATCGGAATTTTAATTACCGATCACAACGTTCAAGAAACTTTATCAATTACTGATAGAGCTTATTTATTGTTTGAAGGCTCTATTCTAAAATCTGGGACTGCTATTGAACTTTCAGAAGACGAACAAGTGCGAAGAGTGTATTTAGGTAAAAACTTTGTACTCAAAACCAAGGTAATTTAATTACTTTCGGAAAATCTTCATTTTTAAACTTTAATGCAGGTTTTACAATTTAAGTTTTCTTTCTTATGCCGATAATAAACTCTCTTTTGTCGTGGATTCTAAAAAAGAGAGCTCATCAGACCGAACTTTTTAAAAAATATCCACTTGAAGTTCAACAAGAATGGCTCTCTAAATTAATAGATACTGCCAAATACACCGAATGGGGGAAAAAATATGACTATGCCAGCATAGAAACTGCAAGAGAATTTAAGCAAAGAGTTCCTATTCAGGATTATGATACGTTGAAATTATACATTGAAAGGATGATGCGAGGAGAGCAAAATGTGCTCTGGCCATCAGAAATTAAATGGTTTGCAAAATCCTCTGGAACTACATCCGATAAAAGCAAGTTTATTCCAGTAAGCGAAGAAGCATTAGAAGAATGCCATTTCAAAGGCGGAAAGGATATGCTTTCCATTTACTACAACAATCAGCCAAATTCCCAAATGTTTTCAGGAAAAAGTTTGGTATTAGGAGGAAGTCATCAAGTCAATCAATTATATAGCGAGTCTTATTATGGAGACTTATCAGCGGTATTAATTAAAAATCTTCCCATTTGGGCAGAATTTCACAGAACCCCTTCCAAAGATATTGCTTTGATGGACAATTGGGATGAGAAAATAGAAAAAATGGCTCATACCACTATCCAGCAAAACATTACAAGCATTTCTGGAGTACCCACTTGGACGATAGTTTTGGCGAAAAGAATTCTAGAAATAACTGGAAAATCAAATCTTTTGGAAGTTTGGCCAAATTTGGAAGTCTATTTTCATGGTGCTGTAAATTTTGCTCCCTATCGCGAACAATTCAAAAAATTAATACCTAGTGAAAGTATGTATTATTTAGAATTGTACAACGCATCGGAAGGTTTTTTTGGAATTCAAGATCAAACTGGAATTCCAGAAATGTTGCTTATGTTGGACTATGGGATTTATTACGAATTTCTTCCGATAGAAAACCTTCATGAAGAAAATCCAAAAACCTTAGAATTAAGTGAAGTGGAATTGAATAAAAATTACGCTTTAATTATTTCTACCAATGCTGGATTATGGCGTTATATGATTGGCGATACTATTAAATTTACTTCTTTACATCCATTCAGAATTCAAATAACCGGCAGAACCAGGCATTTTATTAATGCTTTCGGCGAAGAATTAATTATTGATAATGCAGAGAAAGCATTGCTTGTAGCTTGCGAAGAAAATAATGCCTTGGTGAGAGAATATACAGCTGCACCTATTTATTTTTCCGAAAAAAGTAATGGCGGACATGAATGGCTTGTAGAATTTGAAAAAGAGCCAGAAAATTTGGAAAAATTCATTTCCTCATTAGATGTTGAATTAAAGAAACTAAATTCAGATTATGAAGCTAAAAGATTTAAAAATATGGCTTTAGCATTACCAATTATGCGAAAAGTTCCTGAAGGTACTTTTTATAATTGGCTGAAATCAAAAGGTAAATTGGGCGGACAACATAAAGTTCCTAGATTGGCAAACGATCGAAAATTTATTGAAGAAATTCTCGAACAGATTTAAATTCATTCTACTTTATTTTTTAGCTATTCTGAGGTTCTGAAAATAAATTAATCCTTTTTTGGTTTTGGA
>JBBQYA010000129.1:0-5401 GCA_038209155.1 Sphingobacteriales bacterium
AGCAAGTTATCTGCAAAATTGTTGTTACGATTATATTCAAGTCCCTATATTACCGATTAGAATGCATCTACTTTCTTTTCTGGCTTAAGAGATTGAAGACTTTCTAACTCAAAGTATAAATGGCTTAAGTTGTTTGCTGGCGATTTTATTTTTTCGTTGAACAGAACTAATTCTGCATATGCTTTTTCAGACTCATCTGGTTTGCTTAAGGAGGAAAAGATTTGAGCTTTTTTCAATAATAAACTACTCTTATATTTTTCTTCAATCGAATTATTTAACAACTCAACATCAATCTGTTTCAAAGCAAAATCAAACTTGGACTGGCGAATTAAATCATTGATTTCTTTTTCAACACTTTTAAAGAATTTCTTCCCGTCAATATTTGATAACTCTGGAACTTGAAATATTTTAGGTTCTTTGTTCTGTATGGTTCTTTTGCTTTTCCTATCAAAATAATATGTTCGGAACGTGGAAATTATTTCTCCTAAATATTTATTTCTTTTAATTTCATTGCCTATTATCCATAGAATGCAACTTGCTTCTTCAAATTTAGATTCCTTAATTAATTCGAGAAAGTCATTAATATACAATTCTAATGTATTCGGCAACATCGCTGCTCTTACAATTGTGAAATCCTGTTTTTCAATTAAATTTAAGACAATTGGAATTTTGGAGTCGTTCTTTAAAGATTTAACTGCTAATAGCAAATTTAAATCTGCTATTTTACTTTGTTGAAATTCTATATTTGAGTTGCCATCATTTGAAGCAATACAGCTAGTGCCTCTTACAGCAATTATGTTAGCGTTTGCTTCAATGAATTTACCTATTGTTTTTTTATCTAAAGAGGATTTGAAATTGTTTACTTGTTCAATAAGTAAACTCTTGTCTATTTCTATTTTTTCAATCCCAATATTTTGAGGTTCAATTTTAGTTTTCGGTTCATTTATTTTAGAATAAAGGACATCCCAACCACCAATTAGCTTGTCAAAGAAACGGTTTTGAGTCTTGTCGTCAACTTGGAGCAAAACAAAATTTTCACCAATTGAAAGAACTGTTCCTTCGGGTTCTTTTCCTGTAGTGAGGTAAAGTTTTACTTTATCTCCTATATTAATATCTTGTTTAAATATGTCGAACATAGTTTCTAAAAGTAAAATTCAAATTTAATATTCTTATCTGTGCGTTGGCAAAAAACGGCTCTTTTGGTTTTGCCGAAGGGTCGGCTTTGTGTGTCGGGACAAAACCAAATGTGCCGTTTGTGCGGCTGGTTAAAAGAAATTTTAAAAAATGCGAAGGGTTGGCTTTTTCTTTTTTCTCTGTCACCTTTCCAAATAGCAGAACACAGTCAGTTTGAAAGTCTATCCGCTTGGTCGATATGGTTTCTATGTCGAGTCCGTTTTTAGTCATTGTCTTGCTGTGTCGTCTGTCTTTTTAGCATTGGTGGTAACGAATATGTTTACGAATACTTGAGCAAATATCTCATATATACGCATAATTATCCAACTATCCAATATATCTGAATGATAATTTTTTGTATAAGTATTTTTCATTTTGATCATAAGTAGAAACAATCATACAAATTTTTCAGTAAAATATTTTTCTCTTTAATTATTTATTTCAGGTTTATTTTTATTCTGAAAAACTTTTAAACAAACATTATCAACCAATAGCCTCACAAGTTTACATCCTTCAAGTAAATTTTTTCTATAATTTCTCAGCTAAAACGATTGTGGTAATTGCACTATTTTCTTTTTTGTAAGCTTTAGTTTTTTATTTGGATACATACATTTAGGAATAAATCAATAAGCTTTAGTTTTTTATTTGGATACATATATTTAGGTATAAATCATACTAATTTATAGGTTTAGGTAGTTAAAATCTTCCACCGGCGAATGTATATCTAGAATTACATTAATAGTCAGAGTCAGAGTCAAAAACAGTTGATAAGCAAACCTCAATTTGTAAAAAACAATAAGGAAGATCTGGAAATAGCTTTTTGAATAAGGCTATATTTTTATGGATAAAATAGGTAAAATAAATTTCTAATTTTCTTGCTTACTTTGGTTCTTAGATAAATATAAATGGTAAAATTATTTATGACCTTAATTGGTTGTACACCAAAAGGCAGGCATATAGAACAGCACGATGTGTTTTTTTCAATCGCAGAAAATATGGAAGAACTTATTCCACAAGCTCATGCATTTTGGCCAGAAGCAGAAGATAGTCTGCATTTTGATGGATTCCGTACGGTTACTTTGGTGGATGGTTTTAAAATATCTGTAGTAGAAAAAGGCCGTGATTTCAAAAATGATGCTCAGCTTTTTTTCATAAACTTAGGAGGATATAAGGCTAATGAGTTTGAAGAGTTTCATTATAAAATGATTGTGGCTGCGCCAGACAAACAAACCGCACTAAAACATGCAAAGAATACTGCATTCTATAAGCATGTAGGTTTTAATGGCGCACCTTCGCACATTGATGATAAGTTTGGGATTGATGTGGATGATTTTTATGCCATCGAAGATATTTTACCGCTGGCAATCAAAGATAAATATGCCTTACAGATTGTTGCAAATAATGAAATAGCCGAAGAAGATCAACTTCACCTAGGTTATTTCGTTCCATCTAAAGTAAAGAAATGGATGAATGGATAAAGATTTTGATTTGATTAAAAATTGATTTTAATGCTTTGTTTTTTAATTTTTGAAGTTATCAAAGATCGTTTCCGCAATTTTATCCGAAGCAGTATCACAAAAATCAAGACCCGAATAATCTGGATTTAAACCACCAATAAATGGTACCGCCATCATAAAAATATGTGGATTAATTACTCCAAAAACATTCAAAACCTGAAAATGATCGTTTATATTAATACCTGGCACTTTTAAATAATACCCTTCTACTGCTGCTGGAATTACTAATTTATTCCCATTTTTTATTTCCTCTTTTGCCTTTTCATCATCCTTAAACCGCAGATAAGCAGCGCTTACAATTCCATCTTTTATGAGCGACTTAAAGGGAAAATCTTTTACTTCCAAAGCTGCTTGCCCAATCGCATTTATATAGGTTTTAAAATATACTTTTTTATTTTTTTCCTTATCGTAAAAATAATCTGCACCTCCATTTTCATTGGGTTCTACTTCACTATTTTCATTCACCGAAAGTAAACTTAGCACGCCTGCATTATGCAAAGCCAATAATTCTCTACAAGAACTCTGGGGAACATAGGCAATGATTAAAGAAATAAGCGGAATCAATATTTTTTTTAATCGCAACATGTCTTCGGCACTCATGTGTTTTGCCGGGTAATTCATGGCGTAACTCAATGCTCCAAGTGTTTCTTTCCAAATCACTGATTCTCTATTGGCAATGCTTTCTTGAGCCTCTTTGTATTCTTTTTTGAGCAATAGAAAGCCATCCATGTTTTCCCGATCGGTAAACATGTAAGCTACAAATTCTTCCATGCTCATATTTTGAATGATATAATATAATGTTGGATCTTGAATTTTTAAAGGCTCCAAAAAATTTGTTTTATAAATAAAATCTAACGGAATATAACCGTCGAACCTTTCTTTTAATGCAGGTACTTCCTTTTCTTCTATAAAATTTTTGGGGGTGAGATGCGAATCTTCTAAATGAAATCTTACTGCTGGTAAATAACCGTTCAAAGAGTGTAAAACCATTGAAAACCCTTTGCTTTCTTTATTTAGAATATAATTATAAGTATTATCCTCATGATGTACAAAATTTCCGTTCGCGTGAGCTATTGTTCTGACAGCGTCAATTGCGGTAAGCGAAGCACCTTTTATTGCCACAGGCTCATTGTATATCTTCTTCAACTTTTGAGGTGGATAAGGAGAATCGAACCACCCCTCTATTTTATTTTCATTTTCTTTTGGCCACACATGACTTGTACAAATTATTACCTTATCAACCACAAAAGTATTTTCCCTATCATCTATAATTTTAGACATTCCAGTTTCACCATCGTGTGCTATATCGTTGACTGTTGTACTATACCATAAAGTTGTTTTTATACCCTTTTCTTTACTTTGTTTTAAAAGCATTTCAAACTGCTCTTGCAAGTAAATACCAAATAATAATCTAGGTACTACTTTATACTCATTGAAATTTTCTGAATTTATATTAAAAGGTTTTAGTATTTCAGGTTCTGCACAAGCCATCCAAATCACCATGGATTGTGGAAGCTTGGGAAGTTCATTACCCGAAACATTGGTAATATGTTCCATCATGGCACCTTCTTTTCCATATGGCATGCCAGCACCAAGCTGTTTATTTTTTTCGTAAATAATTATTTCGAGTTCTTCTTCAATGCTTTCCTCCACCAATTTTTTGTACATAAATAAGGCGGCTGGGCCTCCACCAATCAAAGCTATTTTTAAAGCCATACACTAATAATGTTCTTAAAATAGTATTTAGCTTTCATACAATTCATGTCATTCTTTTAAAACCATGATGTTTGTACAAGACTATTCTTATATTAGATTTATTTATAAAATCTGTACCAATATTTCTTTTTTTACAAAATAAGAAGTATTGTTTTTTCTAGTTCAAAACGCTTTGTTTATTTAGAAACAATTACTTTGTTATTGCTTTAATTCCATTTTTCGAGATCTTTATCATCAAAAACATCTTCGATCAATAATTTATCTTCTCCGTTTTCATTCATTTTTTTGAAGATATTTTCCCATCCATTACTAGGCGCAGATTTTAGTTTTTAAATGATAAAATCTTTTTTTAAAAATAATTTCTACCTAGCCTTAAAGTTATATTTTTCAAGTATAGTTTTCGAAAGTCAAATCCCTTTCGAATTTCCTATTGAGATTATTGAAACGTACATAAGCATTAGAATTAGTGATCACACTTTATTACTTAATTTGAAATTTTTAAATGCAAATTAGATTCATTTCTATTTAATAAAACAGTATCACGTCAGCATTTTTATTAATAGTTCTACCTTCTCCTTGCTTTCTTCAAAGCATTTCTTCTTGCTTTCTTTTTTGTTTTTTCCATCCTCTTTCTAGTCTTTTTGTCTTGCACCTTTAAGGTTTGGTTATAGGTTGGATTGTTTACTCTGTTTTGAACTTCATAGTCATGAATAGCTTTCCGTTCTCGTTTCTTTTTAGATATTTTCTGAGTAGAAACTGCATTTTTTTGGCTTTTGCTTGATTTAAATTGGGCATTAGCTGGTAGAGTAAATTGGAGTGCGAATAAGAAAATTAAAACAGAAAGGCTAATTTTTATCTTTTTCATTATCGCAATATAACTAAAAAGCCTTCTAATTATTATTTTAAGACATATAAAAAAACTGAAAATTAATTACTCAAATATTTTAATCAAACTATCACAAGAATCCTGAATTTAAAAATTAGGAAATTAAGTT
>JBBQYA010000130.1:0-5400 GCA_038209155.1 Sphingobacteriales bacterium
GTTCCCCAGCTGCTGATGGTATTGTATTAGATTTTGCTTATACTGGAACTGATGGTTCAGTTTCACCTTACAATTTAGGTAGAACAGCTACTCACGAAGTTGGGCATTATTTAGGCTTAAAACATATTTGGGGTGATGCAAATTGTGGAGATGATGATGTTTTTGATACCCCAACTCAAGCAGGTTCAAATGGCGGATGTCCTATCTTTCCAAAAGTATCAGCTTGTACAGGAAATGCTCCAAATGGTGATTTATTTATGAATTATATGGACTATTCGGATGATAGATGTTTGTATATGTTCACAAATGATCAAAAAACTAGAATGCTTGCAGCACTAAATTCTCAAAGAGCCGGTTTGCTAACTTCTAATGTTTGTTCAACTGTAGTCGTTGTGCCCGGTCCTGGATGCGATACTCTAGAATTAAATAATTTTATAAGTAACTATAATGCAGCTTTATATTATGTTCCAATTGCTGGCCAAAATGGATATATTTCTGGAAATAATAGTTTTTTGGATAAAGCAAAAGCAGAGAAAATTTCTCAGTTTACTTCTAGTGCAAAAATAAAAGGAGCTTTTTTCTATTTTGTTATAGCTGATGCAGGAAACATAAATGATGAAATTACTGTGAAAGCTTGGGACGACAATGGAACTTCAGGAGCTCCAGGTACAATTTTAGGGTCTAAAAAGGTGAAAATAAGTTCCTTTAAAAATAACGTTATAAATAGTGAGCTCACTTATGTTGAATTCCCAATATTGGTACCTGTGAATGGTCCTTTCTATTTAGGCTTTGATCTAATTTATAATTTCTTTGACTCAGTAGCAGTTGCAACTACAGATATTAATGATTTGGGAGTAGGTCAAGGAACCGCTTGGGAACAATTAGCAAATGGAAATTGGTTTCCTTATTCAGATCCAACTAATTCTTGGGGTTATGAGTTAAAACATTATATTTTCCCAATAATGTGTACTACAGTGGGTATAGATAATGTTTTGGAAAGTACCAATATTTCTGTTTTTCCAAATCCTGCAAACGATAGAATTAATATTTTGATAGGAAAAGAAGTAAAAAAATCGGAAATGTCAGTTTATAATATGTTAGGTCAATTAGTAAAACCCAATTCTATAAACAAAGCTGGAAACCAATCTTTCAGTGCAGATATTGCTAATTTGAATTCTGGAATTTATTTTATTCATATAAATACAGATCTTGGAAATGTGATTCAGAAAATTATAAAAGAATAAGGAAATAGCTTAAATTTCTCACAAACAAAAAATCCCGCTAATTTTCATTAGCGGGATTTTTTTTAAATTATTCTAATTTAAAATTTTAGATCAAAACGGAAGATCATCATCTTCATTCGCTGTAGTAAAAGTCTTGACTTCCGAAACAGGCTCAGCGTTTTGATTTGCACTTGTTGGAGCAGCATTATTATTGCTGGCATTCACTTGATTAGAATCTCCATTTGCTACTTTCTTTATTTTCCAAGCTTGTAAAGAATTAAAATAAGTTTTCTCTCCATTTTTTTCCCAGGCTCGTCCTCTTAAATTAAAGGCCACTTCAATAGTATCTCCTTCATTAAATTCATCCATTAATGATACTTTATCCTGAGCCAGTTCAAACTTTATATACTCCATGTATTTACCGCCTTCTGAGTATTCAATTACAAATTCTCTCTTTTTAAAAGCCTCTGTTATCTGCTTCACAGCAGATATTTCAATTATTTTTCCGATGATTTCCATATATTCTTAATTTTTAATGTTTAAACTTTTTTTACAAAAATAAAAAACCCTTAGTCTTTATTCAAAGCTTTTTCTATAATAAATACAATTCTCGATCGATGTGCTTGAGTATCTATTCCAGTTCCTGGATTTGCACTCATCATCCCTTTTACTTTTTTCAATGAATACAATGCCATAGATTTAGCATGATTATCGTATCCATCTTGGTTCACAATTTTAACTAATCCATTTACATATTCTGTTTGTAAATTTTGTCTAAACGTATTTACTTGAGTAGCCAAATCTGCTTGAAACATATCATTGGTCAGCTCAGTAAGGTATTCACTCAACGAAAGTTTATTTCCATATAAAGCTGCATCGGTTATGCGAAGCAAAGTTGCTGGATGCAATAAATGTTGTAAAACATCTTTTTGAATCGTCAAAACTCGTTCATGGATTTTCGGATCTTCGGTTGTTCCGGAAAAACTAAATCCACGTCTTTGCATTTGTAAAAAGGCATATAGTTCTCCTGTTGCTTCAAACGCTTTTGGAGAAAAAATATAATCATACAAACCCAATAAAGCACGATTTTGATCGGTATATGTTACAGGAGTAAAAGGTTTGCTGCCCTTTGCAGAACTCTGGCCAACAAAAGATCGATCTACATATACACCGCCAACATATCGAGAAAGTACTTTTGCAGCATTAGCCATCTCAGTAGTTAAAGCCAAATACATTCCTCTTAATTCATGATACGACTGTCCGTTCACTGCAAACTTATCTTTCAAAGTAGGCATAATTTTATTGACCAATCTAAAACGGTCTATGGAATAAATAATCGCATTGTTACTCATGTCAAATATCATTACTCTAGGATCTATTCCAGAACCTGGATTTCTCATATCGTCTGCATCGTTTCCAAAAGCATTTCCAGGATTAATGGATTGAGATAAAATCATTTCTAACCGCAATTGCTCTTGTTCCTGATCTTCTAAAGCAGTGGAATATCCGTATTCTAATGCCCAACGATCATAAGGGCCGGGTTTTGAAGCAAAATATTCACCTTGTTTTTCTGGGTTTAATGCTACGTTAATAGCTGGATAATCCATAATTGAACCCATTAATCCAGTTTTTTCTGTCAATTTTCTATTATGAACATCCACATCATCATACAATTGGGTGGCTTTCATATTATGATTTAAACCTAACGTATGCCCCATTTCATGCAATATCAAATAATAAACTCCAGATTTCATTAAATCATGGCTGACGGCAGAATCAGAATTAATACCAGCCAGAGTTGCCAATCCAAACATGGTGTTTTGTTGCATTAAACTTGAAATTGAACAATATTGATCATCACTTGGAAATAAATAATTCTCTTCTTCCTGATCTGAAAAACCAGCTTTCGCAAATAATTTTTCTTGTCTTATTTTATTTGTTAAAAAATTAAATTCTAACATAATATCTGCACCTAAAATTTGCCCGGTTCTGGGATTTACAAAACTTGGCCCGTATCCCCCGAAAACTGGAGCTGGTGAAGAAGTCCATCGTAAAACATTATATCTGATATCTCCAGCATCCCAATCGGCATTGTCAGGTTGTTGTTTCACTTGAATTACGTTTTTAAATCCTGCTCGCTCGAAATTTTCATTCCATGATAATGCTGCGTTTTTTATCGTTTCACGATATTCTACAGGAGTGGTATTTTCCATCCACCATACAATGGGTTCTATGGGATCAGAAATACTTGCGAATTTATTTTTCTTTTCTAAATGCCACCTATTGATAAAATCGTGGTATGGAGTAGCACTTGTAGAAGTCATATCATCTGCTTGCTGTGTAAAAAAACCAATTCGAGGATCATCAAATCTTGGTTTGAAACTATTTTTAGGAACTTCTATAAAACTGTGTTGAAGGGTGATACTAATAAACCGATTATCAGTAATTCCTTTTCCAGCATTTGCACTTTGAGGACCATTATCATACACATATTGGATAGCAACATCGGTATTTAAAGGATAATTTTTGATGTAAGCATATTTAGATTTTTCCTTATTAATAGTACCCAAAGAGAACACGGAACCTGCTTTTGCATTCGGATTGGCAGTAGGTTTCAATTGTTGCAGATTTTCATTAAAAAATAAATCATCTGCTTTAACTAAAAAAGCATCTCCATCATCTGCAACAATAATCAGACTAGCAATTATTGCTGGGCTAATATTGGCTTTTGCAGATTTACTTAAAGCACTATTTTGATCGAAATAAAAAGCAGTGTTTTCTTCTACAAAATCTATTCTATTAAAATATTTGCGAATAGAAATAATGCTATTGCCTCTGAAACTGCCGCGGTTCAACCTTAAAAAAGATGGTCCATCCACCGCGTAGTTATGATATATAAATTCTTTGTCTATTTGTCTTTTATCTATTTCTAAATAAGAAACACCGTTTGTAGTATCTTGATAGATAGTAAACAAACCAGAATAGGTTTTAAAATTTTTTACATACTCTTTAATTTCTTTTTTTGAAGATTCTTTTTTTTCTGCGGCAGAATTCTGCTCAACAACTGTAATTTTACGATCCTCAGATTTGCCTTTTTTATTAGACTTCTTTTGAGCTTGAACAAAATTTAAAGTGAATACGAGAAAAAAAAGTATCACCGCACGAATAATCAACATCATTTGTTTTATATTTTAATGAATTTTCTAAATTACACAATTACACAAAATAACGAGGCTTTTATCATTTTTGGTTTTTAATTCTATGATAAGGCCATAATAAACTCTAATTAACACAAATCAATGAATAATCCTTTTAAAACAATAGGAAAAATTATAATTACTTGTCCCAAAAGACTTAGTCTTTATTTATCTCAAGAGGTAAAAGAGTTAGGATACAGTATAGAATCTGAATCTGCAACTGGATTGGAGATCGCCGGAACACTTGAAGACACCTATTCATTAAATCTAAATATAAGAACAGGAAACCAGATTTTATATCTTTTGCATCAGTTTGAAGCAAAAAATGCAGATGAACTATATGCGGCTATTAAAGAAATGGAGTGGGAAAATTTAATTGATCTAAATGGATATTTTTCTATCTCTTCTCATGTAGAAAACGAAACGATAAAAACAAATTTATTTGCCAATCTTAGAATGAAAGATGCAATTGCAGATAGGTTTATGGAAAAATATAACATGCGACCCGATTCTGGAAGTTTAAGAAACAAATCTGCATTTCATATTTTTTGGAAAAATGATAATGTAAATATCTACATCGACTCGTCTGGAGAAACACTTGCAAAACATGGATACAGAAAAATGCCGCATTTAGCGCCCATGTTAGAAAATCTGGCTTCAGCCTGTTTACTCAGCACCAAATGGGATCAGAAAACTACCGTTGTAAATCCAATGTGTGGTAGCGGAACTATTGCGATCGAATCTGCATTAATTGCTTTAAAAAAGACTCCAGGATTTTTTAGAAATAATTACGGATTTATGCATTTGAAAGGGTATGAAGAGGATATTTATTTGGCAGAAAGAAAAAAAATGAAAGATCAAGCATTGCGAGATTTACCATTCAGAATCGTAGCAACAGACAATGATCCAAAAGCTATGGAAGCAGCTAGAGCCAATGCAGAAACTGCAGGAGTGAGCCATTTTATTGATTTTCAGTTGTG
>JBBQYA010000131.1:0-5313 GCA_038209155.1 Sphingobacteriales bacterium
GCTCAAGGCAAAGCAGAAGGAACTTTAAGATGGCAAACAGAATGTTCAAACTTGAGAGAGGAACCGTATGTAGTTACCTTTAAAACTTTTTACGGTGATTGCATATCGGATACCATAACTAAAATTGTGTATGTAAAAGTGATATCTGGAAGCGAAACAAAAGAGGATATTCCAAACGTGTTTACGCCAAATGGAGACGGAAAAAATGATCAATACAGCATAGCGCAAAAGTTTGCTGTGTTTTGCGATACCGAATTCAGTTTCTTTATCTTCGATCGTTGGGGAAAAAAGATTTATGAAAGCACCGACCCTGCTTTTGCTTGGGATGGTGATGATAAAGCTGCTGGTACTTATTTCTATGTACTGAAATCGAAAGCTTTAGAAAGAACTGGAAGCATTAATTTGATTCGGTAATCGAGTTTATATTTTATTGAAAAAGCGTCCTAAATAAAATTTAGGACGCTTTTTTTTGAGGATTTTTGTTCAGACCTTCTAGATTTAATTTTCTCATTGTGTTTTCCCATGCTCTGCATTCAGGGTTATTGATATAAATCGCTAGGAATTATGGATCTGATATTTTTCTTTCATTTAATTCATCCAAGGTTATAAAAATTTAATTCGTTTGGGATTATTGAATTAGAGAAATTATTGTTTTTCTTAAACATCATTTATCTTTTTTAATTTTATTCCTTTTGGGAATTATGGATTTGAAATTTCTCTAAAACTTAATTCATGTAAGTTTATATAGAATTTAATTTGTTTGGGATTATTGGATTAGAGAAGCAATTGTTTTTCTCAGATTCTAGAAAAAAGGTGGAGTCATAATTCTTTTAGGATGACGGATTAAAGAATTTATTATTTTTCTGAGATTTAATTTAATCTATTAATGCTTACTTCTTTTTAAATAATAGATATGATGTTTTCGTTTCCTTTTATTTTATACAAAAATAAAGATATTAAATTCCTTTAAGAGTATTGATTTGGTGTATTTCATTCACCTAATTCTATATAAGGCTATTAATTTTGAACCCTAGTAGATTAGAAAAAGGATTTTGAGTCCTCAAATTTTTTTAAGATTTATCTTAACAATTTTATTTAAGTTTAATTAAAAGATATTTTATTCACTCATTCTAATTGAGACTATTCTGATTATTAATTTTATTATAATGGATTAGAAATTTGTCATTCTATTAAGTTGTTAAAGCTTATTTCATATATTCGACTAAAAAGTCGTATTTCCAGAAACATCCATTGCTTTTAATATTATTCAATATTAAATTCAACTAGTTTCAAACTCCTTTTTATATTTTTTTTAATTTATAAAAATGGAAAAAAAACTTAATTACAATTATCTGTAAAAAGATTATTCAGCTTACACCGCAAAAAAAAACCGCTACTTAGATTCCTAAAAGCGGTTTTCTGTTTTATAATTAATTATTTTATTCAACCAAAACTATCGTACCTCGCATACTAATAGATTTTAGAAATCCAGAAGCTTGAATATCATATACATATACTCCTGATTGGATCAAAGTTCCTGTTGCTTTGTCTAAACCGGACCATTGGAAATCTACGTTTTTAGTTTCATATACTAACTGTCCCCAACGATTGAAGACTCGCATTTGAAATTTATTGATATTCTTTGTTGTTGCAAATAGATTATCGTTTATATTATCGCCATTGGGTGAAAATGCTGATGGTAAAAATATTAATGGAGCATCTGGTTCGCATATATCAATTGTAGTATCTGCACTAAAGAAACAACCTGAAGCATCTGCAATGGTTAATGATACTTTCTTTAAGCCAACAGAATTGTAGATGAAAAATGGAAAATAGTTGGTATCCGCTAGCCCATCATCTCCCGACCATAAATAAGTGAAATCAGAAGAATCTCTACCAATAGGAAAATCGATAGTAAAATCTGTTGTATCGCCCACACAGGTGCTGTCGATAAAATTAAAGGTAAAAGAAGGATTATCATACACTTCTGTAATTACACTACTGGTTCCAGTACATCCTTTTGAATCAGTTATATTTAAGGTTAGATTATAAATCCCTGTTGATGGAAATGTAAAAGAAGCATTATCTGTAAACATTGGAATAGTTATATTATTGGTTGTTTCAATTAATTGATATGTATAAGGAGGTGTTCCAGTGAAAGTAGTGCTATCACTGATAAATAAAGTTGGATTTCCGATACAAACATCAGATGTTAAAAGAGAAACAACTAAACCTGGAGTGACAGTTATAAAAACAATTCCAGTATCTTCACAACCATTTGCGTCAACAATTCTTAACGTAACTTCATGATTTCCAACAACATTTATATATGGATAATTAGGAACTGAATCATTCAAAACATTTCCATTGGTTGGAGCTATTGCACCTTTATCACTCGACCAGAAATATTGAATAGGTTTTTTTGCAAAATCTATTTTAGATTTTAGAGCAATTGGAACTCCTAAACAAGTGGTATCTGTTGTAATGTTTACAACTGGCTCGGTTACAAGTGCGAAAGTATCAAATGTTGCTATACACCCAAATTTATCTTCAATACTTAATGAAACTGCAAAAATTTGTTTGTTTGTATACGCATGAGTTACAGAACTTACACCAACTACAACTTGATCTGGACTTCCATCTCCGAAATCCCAAGTATAGGTAGCTGGTGACCTTAGACCTGCATCAGAAATAGTAGTAAATGTTGTTACTTTTCCAGTACAAACTGTATCTGCATTGATTAATGTTAGTGGAACTCCTACTACTGTTACCGAATCTTCATAAAGAGAGTCGCAACCGAGAAAATCTCTTACTCGAACTTGATAATAATACGTTCCTGGATTTTTATAGGTAAATGTAGCGGTGCCAGAATTTATATCTGCAGAAGTAAAGCCATTGTCACCAGACCAATTATAAGTTAGAGGTGCTCTTCCACCTGATGCAGTTGCTCTAAAAGTTGTAGGGGTATTTGCGCATACGGTATCTGCTTTCGCTGATGCTAAAATTGGAATAAACTCTACAGAATCTATTGTACTAATGGATGAACAAGGTAAATTATCGTCTAATTGAATTTCATAAAATGCTTTTTTACCACATAATTTTGTTCTATCTATATAGGTTTCAATAGTTTTAGTCGAAACTGGTGGAGGATTCAACAGTTGTGTTCTAATTCCATTTACTGTTCTAAAAATTTTATAATTAGAAGTAGATGAATTTAATTTATCATTTCTAAATTTATTCCACGATAGTCTTACAGTAGGTCCACCAGCTTGTATAATCGCATCTAATTTCATTGGACGTACATAAACTGGTGGAATAGAATATTCTGAGCAAGAGTTTAAAGCTCTTACATAATAGTTCATCGTCTTATTTCCAGAAAGATCTTGGTTTAAATCAGTGTAAGATTTTTGATTAAATGTGGCTAAATTGGCTGGACCTCCCACTATGGTTACCGCAGGATTATTATTAGTGATATTTGCTAATAAAATTAATTCCGTTTCCCCTTTATAAATCTCATACCCTCTAAACGTTCTTTTATCTCCTTTTACAGTATCCCAAGAAAGAGTTATATCTCGTTGATTAGGAGCAACGGAAACACAGCGAACTTCTGGATCTGTGACAAAAACTGGTGGGGTAAGTGTGACACTAAAAGATCTAATATCACGCCCTGGAGAAGAACAATAATCATCTTTGGCAGTGATAACAAAATTATAAATTACACTTTCTACACCACCACAATCATCTATTTGATTTAAATTATTACAGGATGTAGGCCAATAAAAATAAAATTCTGTATTTGGATTGGCAGCTGTAGGTTGATTACTGTATCCATATCCCAATGTATCAATAGATCCATTAGCAACTTGATTAGTTATAACAACTGGCTGAGTAGCAGGTGTAATTGCATTAATAAAAATGTCTTTATTTAAAATTGCACAGGGTGGATATGGACAATCTGTTAAACTTATATTTGAATTTCCCATTCCTATTCCATTTACATGAACATTCATCCCTTGTAAACTTGGAGTATTTGAAATATTTGAATCTCCAACGCTAATTTTAAATAATAAAGTATCTCCTGCAACAATCGTAGTATCAAAACTTGTCTTATTATCAAAGATTTTTTCAATACGAGGTTGAACATTTCTTGTTAATGGATTCGGATTTGGATCAGATTGTATCTGGATAGTTATATCTCTAAATATTTCACTAACGATTTGACCACATTTTCTAGAAGTAACTTTAATTACACTTATGAAACGACCAGTTTGAACAGGGTCGAAACTCATTGAACCAGTAATAGGATCTGGAGCAGGTTGATTTACTCTGGGTATTGGGAATGGTAAACTATACCCATTTATAAATTCTAGACTATCAGTTTCACTATCACCTAATGGATAGTCAAATGCATAGCTTAACTCATCTAAATCCTTATCAATAGAATTACTACTATACACATATTCTCTACCAAATTGATAAGTAACCACGATAGGTGCTTCGGAGAAATCTGGAGAATTATCATAACAAAAAGAAAGATCATTTGCTTGGCTTTGACCATTTGGAATATAAGGAAGCATTCTTGCTCTTAGGGTTTGTCCTTCACCTACATCGTTAAAGTTTAAGGCATCACCAGGTCTGCAACACGCAGCTATTGCATAAATTATATAACCACTTGAAGTTGGTGCTGGAACTCCATTTAAATCAATTGGAGCAGAAACATATTTATATCTTGCCACAGACCCAGGATTTCCATTATTATTAACCGTTAAATCACCGCAAGAAATTCTGGTAGTAAAATCTTTACAAACTGGAGAAACATCTGTGATACTTAATAATGGACAGATTATATCAGGAATTCCAGGAAAATTATGAGTTAAAGTTTGAGGTAATGAGGATAATAAAATTCCAGTACAATCTCTGTAAGTGTTGACTGTAAAAATATATTTACCATTTCCATCACATCTCCACGTAATTTCTCCGCCAGCAACATGAGAAGAATAAGATTTATTAACAAAAAAAGAGGAAATTAAAAGTAAGATGAATGCTGATCGTAGAAAAAACTTCATTCGTATATTGATTAAATTTAGAAATAGGATAAATAGAAATTATTATGAAAAGAAAAATAATTTCTAAAATAAGGCTTTTAGATGAGGTTTTAAAATTTTTTTGCAGAAATGTACAATCATTGGGTATAAAATGTAGATAATAAAAGATTTAACTATTTAAATTATAGATAATTAAGATTTCATTTTGGTTTGTGTTATTTTAAAATTGAAACTGATTTTGGTCATCTTGTTTCTTTATGCTCACGAC
>JBBQYA010000132.1:0-5138 GCA_038209155.1 Sphingobacteriales bacterium
TTGTAATGTATTAACACCTGCGCTCATATTTTGAGATTTCTCAGATATAGTTTGACCTAAAACATTTGTAATTGTCATCCTTACATTTAAAGATCTTTCTAAATTTACATTAACCTGTGAAACACCAGAGAATGGATTCGGGAAATTGTTAGAAACTGTAAATAAATCATTTTGAACATTGCTAATACCAACTCCTAAGTCGTAGCGTGGTTCAGAAATAGTAAAGTCAGTCAAATCTGCAGTTACACCTTTCAAATATAAATGACCCAAAGGACCTGTATCTGGTCCTGTAATATTTGCAATTACTACTGGAACTTCTATTCCTGTGGCAGTATTTAAAAGTATTGGTGAAATATTAGATAAAAATGAAACACCATCTGCATCTGTACCTTCTGTAATGTTAATAATTGGAGTTACTGTTGAGTTAGAGATATTTACACCCTTCATTTTTAAATCTGGGAATGTATTTCCAGTTCCAGAAGAAGGAGGAGTATCGGCCCAAACAAAAACAATTTTAGAACCGTCTGCAGATCTTGAAACTTGATTTCGTAAATTGTTACCAATAGCAAATGTTGGACTAATATCTACCGCAGCATTACCAACAAAGGAATTTGCTAAAACAGAATCTATAAGAATTGGTTTAAATACAGATCCATTATAATAAATGTCAAATAATAATTTTCTAGCTGTAGGAAAGTAACCATAAGAACCTGCAGTTCCACCGAAAACCAATGCTGAAACATGTGGGTTACCATTTTTATCAACAGCGATATTGAAGCTACTACCATTTCCAGCAAGAGTAGCTACTCCATTAGCTATACCTGGGTCAACCTCTGAAGTTATTTCTGAGTAGTTGTTTAAGTTACAGAAAATCGGAGAAGCCCAAGTTGCTCCACCATCAGTAGTTTTATACATTGCAATATCATATACCTTTGAGGTATCAGAATCTAAGAAATCACCTTGGATTGCTATCCAACCGATATTTCCTGATGGATCAAAGGCAATAGCATTCTCAGTACTTGAGTAAACGGTTGAGTCAAAACTAAAATCAAATGGAACCGCTAAAAGTTTTTCTGTCCATACGTATTTATTAAGCCCAGCATCGAAAGTTCCTTTTTGCAATTTAATGTCAAAAGTATCGACACCAATTGGATATCTATCAACATTCAAAGCCCAAAAATCTCCGCTTTTACCTTTATTCAAAGAAAAAGGAATATATCCTTTAAAAGTAGTATAATTTGTGGTAACAGCAGAAGCCACAATACTTGTAACTTGACCAGCACTTGCCCAAGAACCTTCTAATTGACCTGTGTTAGCTGAAGTAAATATTGAATATCTTACATCAGAAGCACTAGTAGAGCCTGTTGTATTTTCTAATGAAGTAGATGGGTAACGATTATTAGTGGCACCTGGATTTGCTAAAACATTGTTTGTAAAGGTACTTCCACCATCAGTAGAGAAATCTATTTCAGTAGTGTTACCACTTACACTACCTCTATGTCCGAACACAACCATGTTCGATAATGGATCAGCAATAACGCAATTTAAAGCAACGCTAATTCCATAAGCGTTTGTAGAACTCCCTAAAGGGATTAAATTAAGAGCAAAATTTGGAGTTGCATTACTCTTAGGTTTAAGTCGATTAAAATAAGGAATTGTTGAAATAGAAAGATTGACATCATTTGCTGTAATCTCGTTTTTGATTTTAGTGGCAAATGCTTTAGAATACTTTCCGTTAAGGCTTTGTGCAGACGCCGAAGCCGCTAATCCAAAACCTAATGTAATTAAAAGTAATTTTTTCATCATGTGTTGTTTATTTGAGTTTTAAAATATGAAATGATAAATCTAAGTTACTGTTTAAATTTTTTCAATGCAAATAAATTAACAAAAAACCCTGCTCAGCATAGCCGAGCAGGGTTTTAATTTTTAACGATCGGATTATATTATCGAACGATCATTTTGTTGGTAACATTAAAACCACCTGCATTTACTGTGTAGAAATATACACCAGAAGATAAACCAGTAGCATCTAATGTTAATATATGAGTAGTAGCAGCAAGATTAGAATAAGTTCTTTCTGAAACTACCTGTCCTAAAGTGTTTACAATTTTAGTTGTAACAGTAGAAGGCTTAGTCAATGTAACATTAATTTCTGATTTTCCAGAGAATGGATTTGGATAATTGTTAGAAACTACAAATAAATTATTAGTTAAATTGCTAGAAAACCCAGAACTTGTTTTTAATTGAAAAGTGAATTCTGAGTTTTCAAATTCAATTCCATCAATATAAGAAAAATTAGCTGCCACTGCGTTAGAAGCACCTGGGACTGCAATTACAGCTGGAACTTTGTTACCACCAGTAGCAGTACTCAAAGTAGTTGGAGCAAAAGTTGCGAAGTAAACTACACCATCAACATCTGTTCCGCCTGAAACATCAGTAGTTGAAGTAGCTAATCTGCTAACAACATCAATTCCTTTAATATACAAATCTGGAAAACTGTTATCAAATGGAGCTGCTTGATTGGCAAACTTAGTATCTGACCATCCTATAAATACTTTAGTACCATCTGTTGAACGAGAAACTTGAACTCTATTATCTTGAGTTTGATCTGGTGTTGCATCACCTCGAAAAGTTGAAACTGTATCAATGAATATTGATTCCCAAACGCTTGAAGCTGAATTATAAGAAATATCAAAAATAGTATATCTTTTGTTTGAGATTGAATATCCAGATCCTGATCCTACAATAGAGGCATAATGAGGATTTCCAAAAACATCAACAGTTAAGTCTGCATCAAAACCTGTACCTGCTGTATCTCCTAAATCTACTAGACTATCTATAACGATTTGGAATTGATCTAAATCAACTACAATAGGAGAAGACCAAGTAGCACCAAAATCTGATGATTTGTAAAAAATTGGATTATATCCTCCAGTAGTACCTACAAGATCGCCTGTTACAGCTACCCATCCAAATTGACCAGTAGGGCTAAAGCCAACATTAACATTTGCAATTTTTGTAAGAGAATCAACTGGACTTACATAACTGTCTGCAAATGTTTGAGCAATAGACCAGTCTACATCATTTGTTCCTGAATTGAAAACTCCTTTGTACAATAAGACATTACTTAAATCATCTGCTGTAACATCTACAGCCCAAAATTCTCCTGACTTACCTTCAACTAAACTTGTTGGAACTCCAGCATTTTGACTGTTTAAACCTGTAGCTTCTGAATTTGAAGCTCCATCTAATCTTCTTGCACCAGTTACCAATGTTCCGAAACCACCACCAGGACCACCTAAAGTAGCTCCCATGTAAGAAATGTAAGCATTTCCAAAGTTTGTGTTACCAGCTGGGTTATACACTACATTTTGTGGGAAACGACCTGCAGGAGTATTTAGTGGATTAACTGGGCCTTGATTAATTAAAAAAGATAGACCATTGTCAGAAGATAAATCATAGCGGTAATTTCCAGATCCACCTGATCCTGTAACGGCTGCATTATTTCTGTGAAGGAAATTCACTGTATTTATAGCAGAACTTGCAGAAAGTGTATTTCCTTCATTTGAAAGTGCAGTAAAAAGATTAGAAGCCGATCCTAATGGTCTAACGACTACGTTTAAAACTGAAGTTTTAGGGCTTGTAACTTTTTTGCTTGGTTTAGCAACAGAAATAGTAGAGGCTTTTGTCTCATCTATTTTCGTGTAATCAATTTTTTTAAGGCTTTGTGCAAACGCCGAAGCCGCTAATCCAAAACCTAATGTAATTAAAAGTAATTTTTTCATCATGTGTTGTTTATTAAAGTTTTAAATATAAAAATGATAATCTGTTAATCCAAAGTTAACATTAAAAGAATTTTATTGCAAATAAATAATTTTAAAAATGCAAGGTATTTTCTTAATGCTAATTTTGTGCAATATGTCAAAAAATATTCCACATTTCTCTAGTCAACAACTAAATATTTTTACTCAAGAAATATTTCAATCCATTGGAATTTCTAGATCAGAAGCAGAACTCGCTGCTAATGTTCTTATTAGTGCAGATTTGCGAGGCATAGATTCGCATGGAGTAGCTAGATTAATTGGTTATATTAGACTTTGGGAGAAAAAAAGATTGAATTCTAAACCTATTATTAAAGTAATTCACGAAACTCCATCTACTGCAACTATGGATGGTGATAATGGTTTGGGATTGGTGGTTGGCTGTCCTGCAATGGAATTAGCCATCAAAAAAGCAAATGAAGTGGGGACTGGTTGGGTAGCTGTAAGGAATTCTAACCACTTCGGAATAGCAGGTTTTTACGCAATGATGGCTTTAGAACATGATATGATTGGAATTGCAATGACCAATGCAAGTCCGCTAGTTGCACCTACTTTTTCATCAGAAAGAATGCTGGGAACAAATCCCATGGCTTATGCTTTTCCAGCAGGAAAATATCCTCCAGTAGTGATAGATATGGCAACTTCTGCCGCAGCTAATGGAAAATTAGAAATTGCTCAACGCAAAAATTTAGAAGTTCCAGAAGGTTGGATACAACAAAAAGATGGAAAAGCTACTGTTGATGCTTCTGGAGTGAAAAACGGAGGTTCATTATTACCTTTAGGAAGCAATCGAGATTTGGGTAGCCACAAAGGTTATGGATTGAGTGCAGTGGTTGATATTTTATCGGCAGTATTGTCTGGCGCTAATTATGGTCCTTGGGTTCCACCATTTGTGAGTTTTTTAGAACCACCAATTGATCCTGTTGGATTAGGAATTGGTCATTTTTTTGGAGCAATGCGTGTGGATGCTTTCCGGCCAGTTGAGGATTTTAAATCCAATATGGATAATTGGATTAAGCGTTTTAAAAATGCAGAAAGTATAGATCCGATGCAGCCAGTGATTATTCCTGGTGAACCAGAAGCTGAATTTGAAAAACATCGAAGTGCACATGGAATTCCTTTAAATGAATTGGTTATAAAGGACTTAAAGGGCCTAGGTGAGAAATTTGGGGTGAAATTTGAACCACAAAGGCTCTAAGTTAAAATAAGAAGCATAAAGTATTTGAACCACGAAGGCACAAAGTTAAATAAGAAGCATAAAGTATTTGAACCACGAAGGCACTAAGGCTCTAAGAATAAAAAAAGAAAGTAAAAGAA
>JBBQYA010000133.1:0-5109 GCA_038209155.1 Sphingobacteriales bacterium
ATAAATAACTTACGTTTACCATCAACTATAAATTTGAACGCTAACAATAAATTATCATTGTTAGTTACTTATATTTTATTTACAAAAGAAAGTATGCATGATTTTGAATCATTAAAACCTATATTTTTTCAACAAATAATCGATGGAATGGTTTACGATCTATATTTCCCAGAATTATTACAACAACACAATCGTACTATTATTGAACACCTTGGTGAGTTACCAGAGTTTGCAGATACGATGAGCGATGCCACTAAAATGCAAATTATAAACACCGTTTTTGAAAGATTAAATGAAAAAAGTCATCCAGTAAGGGTTAATTTGTTCTATATGAACTCTATTCCAGAAATAGCTATTATGGAGGGTAAAAAAGAGGAAAGTATATAAAATGTAACTGTCCCAAAAATTGGGACAGTTGAAAATGCTTGCAGAAGATTAAAATTGAAATAATTATGACAAATTTAAAAATATTCGAAACGGCATCAATTCGATCGTTCTATGACGAGGAAACAGAAAAATGGTATTTCTCTATTGTAGATGTAGTTGAAGTGCTTACTAATTCTACCAATCCAACAGATTATTTAAAAAAACTTCGTAAACGAGATACAGAACTTGGCATCTTCCTAGGGACAAATTGTCCCCAGGTAGCAGATAAAATTAATTAATTAAACCTATTTAAAATGAGTGCCATAAAATTATTTGAAGAAAAAAAGGTTCGCTCTATTTATAATGAAGAAGAGGAAAAATGGTATTTTTCGGTGCAAGATGTGGTAGAGATATTAACAGATAGCAGTGATGTTAAGCAGTATATCAAAAAAATGTTAAGTCGTGATGAGCAACTAAAAAGCAACTGGGGTACAATTTGTACCCTAGTACAAATGAAAGCTGCTGATGGTAAAACCAGAAAAATTCAAGCAGCAAATACTGAAAACATTTTACGCCTTATCCAATCTATTCCATCACCCAAAGCCGAACCTTTCAAGCAATGGTTGGCTCAAGTAGGTGCAGAACGCATTGCCGAAATAGAAAATCCAGAATTGGCTCAGGCACGAATAAGAGCAACCTATAAAGCTAAAGGATATAGTGATGAATGGATTGAAAAAAGAATTAGAGGTATTCTGGTTCGAGATGAATTAACCAACGAATGGAAACAACGTGGCGTAAAAGTAGGAAAAGAGTATGCTATATTAACAGCCGAAATAAGCAAAGCCACATTTGGTATCATTCCAAGTGATTACAAAAATTTAAAAGGACTTACAAAAGCTTCTGAAAACCTGAGAGATCACATGACCGATTTAGAATTGATTTTCACAATGCTTGGCGAAGCTTCAACTACAGAAATTGCAAAAAACAAAAATGCAGTAGGTTTTGTAGAAAATCATAAAGCAGCCAAAGCAGGTGGAAATGTAGCAGGAAATGCTAGAAAAGAATTAGAACAAAAATCAGGTAAAAAAATTGTGAGTAAAGAAAATTTTAAAAATTTAGATAACACAAAAGAATTGAAAGATAATAATGAAAAATAATTTATAAAAAGTAAATGCCCAACGGTTAGGTTGAGCATTAGTCCAACAATACTATCATTGGAGATGTACAAGTACAAAAATAATATAATAAATGAGAATAACCGAAATAAAACTAAACAACTACCGTGCGTTTTATGGCGAACACACAATTTCGTTGGATAAAGATGGTAAAAACCTTATGGTTTATGGTGAAAATGGTAGTGGTAAAAGTTCACTTTTTACTGCTTTACAAAACTTTTTTCTGTCATCTGTTCAAAGAGTAAATGTAGAAGAAAATATTTTTGTACCAGCTTCTAAAAAGAATACAGTTGCTATACAAGTTACTATTAAAGAATCGGCTGCATCAACTAAAACGACCAATTTTGAATTAAATAGTATAGATAAACAAATTATTAGTGTTGATAAAACAATAATAGCAGATGCCAATAAAATAAAAGGTTTTTTTGACTATCGCAGCTTATTAAGAACCCACATTGAACACGCTAATGAAGTCGATTTATTTGATATTTTAATTAATGGTATTTTAAAACATTCCATTAATAGGTTTTCAACAAAAGAAATAGGTTCAGAATGGCAATCAATTTACAACCATACTTTTAAAGTAAGAAACACTGTTGGTGTGCAAACAAAAATAAAAAACTACTTAAAAGATAAATTCAATCCTGGTCTAAAACAATTAATTCAAGACATTGAAAAAGACACAAATATATTTATGTGCTATTTTGGTGAAAGTGTTAAAATTAAACTTGAATTTACCGAAGTGAATTATCTAGGTAGAAGTAATCTTTTAGGAAATACTATTAAACTAAAATTAGATTTTCATAATACACATATTCCAAAACATCAATTTTTTTTAAATGAAGCAAAGTTATCGGCGTTAGCAATTAGTTTATATTTAGCTTCAATCAAAGTTAATCCTACTGCTGGTGCTTTAAAGATATTGGTTCTTGATGATTTATTAATCGGTTTAGATATGAGTAACCGTTTACCATTGCTCAAAATTTTAAAAAACCATTTTATTGAAGTGCCAGAAAACGAGAGGTTCCAAACAATAATGACTACCTATGATAAAGTTTGGTATGAATTGGTTAGAAATTTCTTCGGTAACGAAAAATGGAAATACATTGAAATTTTCTCAAAATCATTAGATGATAAAGACTTTGAAATACCACTAATTGTAAACGAAAAAGGATATTTAATAAAAGCAAAACATTACCTAGCAGAAAAAGATTATAAAGCTTCGGCTGTCTACATCAGAACAGAGTTCGAGAGACTGGTAAAAGTAATATGCAGTTCAAGGAAATTATTAGTGATTTATAAAAAAAACGTAAAAGAAATCACTAGTGAAGATTATTGGTTAGCAATAACTACACAAACAAATTTGGATAGAGAATTAATAAAAGAATTAGAAATCCATAGAGGAACTGTAATGAATCCATTCAGTCATTATGATTTAGAAAAACCAGAATTCGAACAAGAATTAAAAGATACAATTGTTTCTATTGAAAAATTAATTATAATAACTAATTTGGCACATACAGAAGCAACTTTCTTAAAAAAAGATATTACAATTGAAGGTTTAATCAATAAAATAAAATCTCTTGAAAACACAGTTTCTATAAAAGACAAGACAATTGGTGAACTAAGAGAGTTAAGTAATAAATAGTATAAACTTGGAAAACCTAAAAATAAATATCATCCCATTCAAACATCCTTCGCTACAGAAAGAGTTTGGTTTTTACAAAGAAAAAAAAGAAGGCTTCTTCCCTATTCACAGAGGAGATTTGCCAAAAGAGATATGGGATAATTTTAAACCAGAGTTACAAGATGTAAAATATTTATATTCCAATTTTTCAGATACGATAGATTGTGATATGTCGGCAAATGTAGATATGTTCCACAGCACAACTTTTGCAAAACACTATTACACAAGATTAGTTTATAATTACTTCGCTTCTATTGCCGATACCATACAGTTCAATTATGTAAAAGATATTGAGGTTTGGTTTTTAGATACTAAAGCAAGTACTGTTTTAGCCCCTTAAATAATCGGACACAATTATAAAACAAAAACTATAATTTTGTACGATGGAAAAGCGAAAATTTACTACAGAGGAGAAGCTAAAAATCATAAAGGAAGCTTCGGAACAAGGCGTTAAACTAACATTAGAGAAGTATTCTGTATTTCCTGCGAGTTATTATGCTTGGAAAAAGAAAATGGAAACTATGGGCGTGGAGGGTTTTTCTCATGGAATGACTCCAGATCAACTTAAACGCATTAGAGAGCTAGAAAAAGAAAACAAGCTACTCAAAGAAATTGTCATTCAAAAAGAAATAGAAGGCAGATTAAAAGACGAATTGCTAAAAAAGAAATTAGCCTTGGAGAAAAAAAAGAAATTGTGAGAAGTTATATTTTTCAGGGCTTGAAAACAGAAGTAGCTTTTCGATTATCTGGGGTAACCAAACATCAGTATTATTATCAAAAGAAGAAAACCAAGCAAGGTCGGGGTTGTTCTATTAGTACATTTTATAATGATAGTTCTGGCGAAAAAATTGAAGTTTCAAATGATGTTATTATTCAAGAAATCAAGCAAACTCATCAAGATCCTGACACCGATTATGGTTATCAAAAAATGGAAGCTTCTTTGAAAATAAAGGGATATTGTATTAATCATAAGAAAGTATATCGATTGATGAAAGAATCACAATTGCTAAAGGAGAAATATCAAAAACCGTCTAAAACTAGAGTAAAATACCGCAAAGTTTTTCCGAGTCAACCTTATGAAGTCTTGGAAATGGACATTAAATTTGTATGGGTCGAGGAGTATAAAATGCACTGTTATGTTTTGACAACCATTGACACTTTTACACGGGTTGTCTTGCATTGGATGGTTGCCTACTCAATCAAAAAGCAAGATGTCAAAAATGCTTGGGAACATATTATAATCAAACATTTACAGCCAAATAATTGTTTAGAAAAAGGTATAAATATTGAAGTTCGCAATGATAATGATAGTCGGTTTTCGGCAAAGTTGATTCAAGATTTTTTTAAAGAAAACTATCTCAATCAAGTATTTACGCATCCATATACGCCACAAGAAAATGGTCATATTGAGAGTTTTCACGCAATTTTGGCAAAAAAACTACGTCCTTATAGTTTTTGGTCAATCGAAGAATTGGAAGGTGTTTTGACTCTTTTCTATGAAAAATATAATAATGAACGCTTGCATTCATCAGTATGCAATTTACCTCCAAATATCTTTTTAGAATGCTGGAATAAAGAACTAATCGAACAAAAAAGGGACGAAAAGAAATGGAAAATAACTTTCAAACTCAAAATACCCTACGGTCAAATATCGGGACATACGAGCTTAAAGTGCAGTTCCTTGCAAAATTTAGAGATTCCGCCTTTTTGGGCGGATGAACTAAATTTTAATAAAAACGAAATGATCAGGCCTGAAACATTTCTACAAACATCGGTGTAAAACTCGCCTTCGTTTGTTCCTTGCCAGGCAAAGATATTTATTAATTTTGTATGTTTGTAAAACCTAAAATGTTAAAGTCCGATTATTAGGGGGTTAGACCA
>JBBQYA010000134.1:0-4952 GCA_038209155.1 Sphingobacteriales bacterium
GTAGATGTGTAAGTTCCACCTGATTGACCAGTTTGTGTAACTGCCGACAAACCAGAATTATAACAAAAGCCACCAGCATAATTGATAGAAGCCGTTGGATCGTTTACCGATAATAAGGCAGAATTTGAAAATGCTGTTCCAGAGGTATTAGTAAAAACTGCACGGTAGGTATAATTATTTATAGCTAAAGAAGCATTTGAAACCGATAATGTTCCTGTTGTAAAACCACTATATACTGCTGGACCATCTTGATTTGATGTAGTAATATTTACAAAACCAGAACCTGAATTTCGCTGCCATTGAATCGTAGGAGTTGGACTTCCTATACTCGAAGCAGAAAAAGTAGTTTCAGTCAAAGTACAAATAGCTTGATTGCTAGGATTAGTTAATATTGCTGGAGCATCATTAGATTCTCCAATTGTGAATTCTCCATAAGTTGTTAAACCTGTTTTTTGTAGCTCAGTAGAAGTTGGAAAAGTAAAACCCAAAACATTTGCCCAAGAATTAGTAAATTGTTTAAGAATATAATTTGCTGGTGTTCCAGTATTAGCTGTATTGGTAAAATCGAATTTTGCAGTATAATTTGCAATTGTTCCTGCACCAGTTTTTGTTAATCTCCAATAATTTCCAACTTTAGCAGTTTGATTAATCCCAGAAGAATTTGTTGTGGGAACGTTTTCATTACTCGGGGCACCTACAATATTGGAAGCTGTAATTCCTGAAGGACTTGTAACGCCATTTGTAGAAATTGTTACAGGAGCATAAATATTAGCAGAACCAATAGGATACACCATGCTTGTTGTAGTTCCAGTTGGAAAAACCACATTTAAATTTCCATTTATAAAGCATAGTAAATCAGCACCAATAATTGCAGTCAGCGGTGTAGACTTAGTTAAATTTAAAGTAAATACTCCTGTTGTTACAGAACCGTTACTTTTTGAAGCAAATATTAGATCATTAGTAATCCAAATGTCTGTTAATAAACTAAGACCTGTTGCACTAGTATTATTATTAGATAAATTATAAAAAGTCGTTCCTCCAGCACCACTAATAGTTTGAGCAACAGTTCCATTGAAGTTTATAGTACTATTATTGATTGTAAAGCTTCCTCCAATACGAATCCAATTTCCAGCAAGATTGTGAGTGAAATTTCCAGCTGCGAAAGTCGAACCACTAAAGAGAGTTATATTTCCTAAAATTGTCAGGGAAGCTAATGCTGATTTAATATTATTCCCGCTTATTGTTAAATTATGATAAGTTGTGGTCTTTATAGATTGCGAACCGCTTCTGGAATAATTTACTGTATTTCCGATTGAATTTGCCGTCAATGTGGTAATTGAGGAGGTATTACCAATAATCAAATTTGAATTAGCTAGGTTAGTTAATCCACCTGTTCCACTTAAATCATTATTTACAGTTAAAGTGTTGGTATTAGATAAAGTAACTTCTGTAACTGTTACCGAAGGAATACTTAAAGTTCCGGCTAGGGTTTGATTATTAGTAGTAAATGTATAAACACCGCTACCTGCAGTAAATGTTCCACTATTACTTATTCCTCCATTAAAAGTTAGATCTGAGTTTCCAGAATTATTTAAGGTAGCTCCAGTATTTACCCTTAATAATTCAACAAATATTATTGTTCCCCTAGAACTAGTAAGATTTAAAGTTCCAGCAGTTCCGCTTCCAATGGTAGTAGTTCCATTTACTCTTAATGTATTGTTACCTCCAATTGAAAGTGTTGCGCTATTTAGAATCGCAACATTTCCTACAACAGTTAAATCTTTTGATACCGTTAAAACTGCTAAACCTGAATTTACTGTTAATGATGCACAAGAACCTACAACATTCATTGTAACAGTAATTCCTGAATTAATGGTAACTGTTTCTGAGGAGGTTGGAATTGGCTGACCACCCCAAGTGTTAACATTATTCCAATTCCCTGAAACCGATGCTATTCTTTGAGCATTAGCAATAAAAAGAAATCCGAAAAGGAATAAAAACGTTAAAAAGGATTTTTTAATAAAATGATTAAAAGAAAATAAGTTGGTATTGTAAAAGGTAAAAAAAATCATATTGTTGGTTTAAATGGATTAACGGCTTATTTTTTAAGGATATATAAAATATCTTTTGTGAAAAAAAGATTGGCAACAATGATAAAATCATTATTGGTTTAGGAAATTATTTTGTGAAGAAGATTAGTATTAGATTAGAAAATTAGGAATTTAGAATAAAAAATGATAAAAAAATCAATAGTGATCTGGGAAATCAAGAATTATTTATATTGATTATTTGTATCCAAAACTCATCCTCTAGAGTAAAACTCTAAAATTTAAAAACTACGTAACGATCTTAACGTAAAAAAAAAAAAATAGTTTCAATTAAATATTAAACACATTTAATAGAAAATCTATCCTTAATTTTTTAAGGATAGATTTTATTTAATAATAATGTTTTGAGCGGTATAGATCAATTATTTGAAATTTTCAAACAAGAATGAAAATTAGATCAAATGAATGGTATTCATTTTTTGCCGACTCACAACTTGATTGATTGCGGTCTACTCAATTTTTTAAAAACGAATGCAAATTTAATGACTATTACTTTATGATAATTTTCTTTGATTTAATTTCAATTTTATCTTTCCAAACTAGTTTATAGACTCCCTTGCTTACGTTGTTAAGTTGAATTGTGGTATTCGTTGATTTTTTTAACGCAATAATAGATTGTATAATCTTTCCATTCATATCTTGAAGTTCAATAATTGTGTTCTCCTTTGCCTCAGAATACGAAACTGTTACAAATTCTGATGCTGGATTTGGATAGACCGATAAATTATTAGATTCAACTCCGATAATAAATTCAAGGGTTTTACTGTATTCAATCGTACCATTAGCGTTTACCATTTTTAGTCTATAATAGTTTGATCCTTCTTTTGGATTTTTATCATTGAACACATATTCTTTATTAATTACACTTCCTTTTAAAGCATCTATTCTTCCTATTTCAACAAAATTGTCTTTGGATTTTGCTTCAATTACAAAATAGTTAGCAGTAGAATTTGAAGTAACCCATTTTAGATTTACCAAAGAATTTTGAATACTACCTTGAAACGAAATTAAATTTACTGGAAGTGGAGCAATAAAGCTAATTGCAAATCGAGTGCTATTATTTACAATATTAGAAGTAAATGTATAAATCGGGTTTGTAGATAAATTATGAAACACACCCAACAATTTATCTTCCAGTATAACGGTCTGTGTAAAATTAATCTCATCAGCTTTGATGGTATAAGTACCCGTTGCTCCAACTTTTACACCTAAAGGAATACTCATCGCTGGTAATATGGCTTGAATTCCATTGATAGTCATATCCTCTGAACCTACTTTTGTAAATAATTGTGGTATCGTTGCATCACTTGCGAATAGTTTCGGTGAATCGTATGAATCTGATAAATTAGAAGCAGATGCATTCATATATATAATTGCTTCATCATTCAAAGTTCCATTAGATAATTTTAAGCGCATAAATTCTACAGGAACTGCAGCGTATGATCGGTTAAGTTTTTGGTTTACATGTTCACGCATAGTGTTGTCATAAGTAAGTTCTCCTTGAAGACCATCAAATAAAACCCGAACCCAAAATGATTGCATTGGAGGAATTTTCCCTGTTACTGCTCCATTTCCGTTATTATTCGTTCCAATTTGACCAGTAGAATTATACGTATCAAACACATTTACATTCCCTGCTGTTGCGGCACGATACCAGATCGTTGATTTCATATTTGTCTTATCAACTGAATCCCAATTTAAGTGAGATGGATATGGATTGCCCATTAAGTGAAACCCTCTTTGAGAATTAGAAGTTCCGGTTCTACTCATATTGCTTGTAGTGTAAGTTCCGGTGTTAAACTGACCACCTGTGAAATTAACAGCCCCAGTAAATCCAACTCGAGTTTGGTATCCTCTCATTGCAGGAGTTAGAGTAGTTGTATTATTTAATATAGATGTATAACCAAATGTGGATTCTGTCCAGTAAACCAACCGTTGTGTTGTTGCAGGGTCCAAAGCTCCACTTTGAGCAGCCGATAATGGACTTGCAATAAACCATACTCTTCCGGTAGGATTAGCGCCACCAGTTCCAGTTAAATATTGCTCTACATTATAAGTTCCTGATCCACTTATGTTTCCATTATCTAAAAAAGAGGCAGTTCCGTTTATATCAGATTTTAAAGTTACCGTTCCATTGTTTACAAAATTTCCATTAATTGTTGCATTTTTATCGGCATTAACAGTTAAAACAAATGGATTGTTGATTGTAAATGAATTTGCAACTAAATCTACTCCACCATCATTTACTCCTACAGTGTAGTTGCCATTTAAAATAATATTAGATGAGGCTGTCGGTGATCCATTCGTCCAAGAAGTTCCATTCCATTCCGTCATATTTGGATCATAAATAAAACCCGCTAATGAACTAGAAGCAGAAGGATTGGTAACTAAAACTGAACCAGATGACCCTGAAGCTACTACAGCGGTTATTGTCGTTGAATTTACTACAATGAAAGATTGAGCAGCTGTTCCTCCAAAACTTACAACAGTTGAACCTGTAAAGTTAGTTCCTGTTATGGTGACCGTCATTCCAGTTCCAGCTGTTGTTGGTACAAAGGAAGTGATTGTAGGACAAGTGAAAATAACGGTAATTTCCGAAGCTGCCGTTACATCAGTACAAGATCCAGAACTTACATTTCTTCTGAACCAAGTTGTTTGAGATAAAGCTACTGGGCTGTAATTTTGACTAGTTGCAGTACCAGTTGCGGTAGCAAAACCAGCTACGGCATTTGTTATGCTACTTTCCCATAAATAAGCATAGATTCCATTTCCTCCTGTTGGTAATGAACCTGTTAAACCATTGGGTACAAAACCATCACAAATAGTTTGACCACCAGAAATTGT
>JBBQYA010000135.1:0-4927 GCA_038209155.1 Sphingobacteriales bacterium
TTGCATAAAGTGGAGATGATAAGTAACTTTTCAAAGGCAGCTTTATTTTTTGTAATGGCGGCGCTAATGTCTTCCCCAATTTTATCTATCTCTATATCTTCATCAAAAAATACGAGGCTGTTTACATCAATTTTATTTTCGGTGAGTGTTCCTGTTTTATCCGTAAAAATGGTGTTAATGCCACCAAGGGTTTCTACAGATGCTAATCTTTTAATAAGCACCTTCTTTTTTGCAAGACGCAACATGCCATAGGTGAGTGCAATAATGCTTACTATTGGTAGTCCTTCTGGAATAGCAGCTACTGCTAGTGCCAACGCTGTTTCTACAATTATGTGAAACTCTTTGCCCTGCAACAATCCTATTGCAATAAAAATACTGGCAAAACCAGCCGTAACCAGCATTAATATTTTTGTAAGCCCTTGAAGCTTCTTTTCTAAAGGGGTATCATCCTGTTTTGCGGTTTCTACTAACTGGGTAATTTTTCCTAGTTCTGTATGTAAACCAGTGCCAGTTACTACTGCTTTGGCATTACCTTTTACAACAGAAGTTCCTTTAAATATTGAATTGATTTTGTCCCCAAGGGAAACATCCTTTTCTATTATCTTAATATTCTTTTCTACGGAAAGCGATTCCCCTGTAAGTGCCGATTCATCAATTTCAAATTGATTTACTTCCATTAATCTTGCATCTGCCAATACCATATCACCAGCTTCTAACACCAATACATCTCCAGGAACAATCCTTTCAGATGGAATTTCTTCAAGGGAATTGTCTCTCCAAACTCTTGAAACGCTAATGTCCATTTCCTTTAATGCCTTCATAGAATTACGGGCTTGTAATTCCATAAAGAAACCTAGAGCTGCGGTAATAAAAATTACACCAATAATGGCAAACCCTTCTATATAATCCTTAAAGAAAAAAGAAAAGCCTGCGGCCACTACAAGCAATAATATTATCGGGCTTTTAAATTGCTCAAATAAAATGAGCCAAATACTTTTTTGCTTTTGCTCTGCATAACTGTTTAGGCCATATTTAGTAATTCTTTCGTTGATACTACTTTCTTCTAGCCCAGATTGAAGATTTGCATTGAGCTGTTTAGCAATCTCTTCAATCATCATTGAATGGGTATTTTCGATTGGATATAGTCTATCGTTCGTTGTTTCCATAGTTTTCAATTTTAAATGAGTTGACAAGTTTCCGTATCGTTTAAAACTTTATAGGTTTATCATACTCAATAGTTTGCACTTTAAATTTTGCATAACTGAAATCTCCTTCCTTTAATCTCCAAAAAACTTCTGCTTCGGTTGGAATAATTATTTCATTTTTTTCTTCGTATTTAATTGCTTTTATAACCCACGTTTCTAATCTTTTCTCATCCATATAGCGTTTTGTTACCATTTGAGAAATCTCCCCCTTTTCATTAAATGTGATAATAAAATATAATGCCAAGCCATTGTACTTAAAACTCAATTTCGCAGAAGAACTGTCAATGGATGTCCAGTTTAATTTTTCTGACGGTAAAAGATTGGTGGGAAACCAAACACTTTCGGAAAGCCAGCGAAGCAGTTCGCCTTGGTTGTATTTATCGCCTTGCACATTTACAACATTTACAAGAGAAAGGAGTGTAGCAGTAAGCCCTCCTTTGTCTGAAATAAAACTATCTCGAGCCACAAACATGGAAGTTGTGCCTTTCCAAATGAAACCAGGTTTTTGGGTAGTGAAATACTGCTCCCCTGAAATATTTACCCAATCTTTTTTTAAATCAGTTTTAAATTGTCCATCATGTTTTAGCCTGATATAGCTAATGTAAGGTTGGCCATTTTTCAAAACATGTTTAAAATACCGTTGAACTGGTTCGGGTAAACCTTCCAATTGTCGATAGCTAAACTTTTGATTAGAAATATTTTTTGATTGGGAGAATAATTCTTTTACCTGCTTATTGAATTTGATGGATAAATTTATTTTTCCTGCGAGCAGAGTGATGGCAATAATGGCAATTGGGATTAGAAAGTATATCATGACTTTTTTAGATTTCATTTTTAAATTAAGAATGAGTTTACGGGTTATAAATTAATTTGTGAATCAGCATTTTTATAATTGTTACAAAAAGAATTTTATAATTTAATATATTAAACTTAGCCAAATACTTAGGCAAAAAACGATGAAGTCTTTTTTCAGCATTTAAATATTTTTAGACCCATCATTATTCGTAAATACAATAAGTTTAAGATAAACCACTCTAAAACAACTAAATGAATGTAAAATTAAAATCCGTTCATAAATTTTATTACTGATTAAAGTATACAGAAAATAAAAATCATTCCATTCGTAACCAGCCAAATAATTTTAATAATTATTTTAGGAAGTTGAGTTTATCTATTTAAAGAAATCTTTTAATTTAAGTCACCACCTAGTTTTATAACTTTTTCAATCCAGACTTTTCTTTGTTTTTCGTTTGAAGATTTTACAGGACTAAATGAGGTAATCTTGATAGGCTTTATACCACAAAATTCTAATATTGCCTTCTTCATAGAATTGTGGCCTGGGCTTTTTGTCATAAAAAAATAATACCATTTAGGCGAATCCATTGTCACAATTAATCTGGCCGTTTTTCCTTTCAATAATTTATCCCAAAACGGAGAATTTTCACGATATTTAAAGGCAAATCCCGGAAGAAAAACTCTATCAATAAAACCCTTGAGCAAAGCAGGATAAGTTCCCCACCAATTAGGGTATACGAAAACCAAATGTTCTGCTTCTAAAATATCTTTTTGTGCTTTGATTAAATCAGGCTCTAATTCTGAGATTAATCGATACCCATAGTTTAAAATTGGATTAAAATCTAGATCAATTAAATTTAACAACCTACAATTTGCGCCGGCAGCATCTGCTCCTTTTTTATAAGCTTCCGCTAAATGAAAACATAAACTTTCTTTGTCTGGGTGACCATTAATGATTAATATTTTTTTCATAATGCCAACTTGTATCCATTTATTGGTAGAAAGGAGTTTGAAAGATTGCAAAATGCAATTGTGCTTTTGCTACATATTCATTTTTTGGGTTGCAATTAATAATAATTAAATAGCAGGCCATTGAGGAAATTTTCCAATCCATAATCATGTTTTCTCCATCAAAACGGTATACCTTTTTAAAATTGCAATGTTGTGGAAGTTGTAATGTACCGCAAACTTGGATAGCCCTATTAACTGATGCAGCTATTTCATCTTTATCTTCAATATTTAGCTTTTCCATTACTTCACTTACAAAGTAATTTAATCTTGGTTCAAAAAACCAATTTTGTCTGTTATATGATACAATAGATTTTTCGGAAAAAACATTAAGATTCAGCATATTGAGTATTTTTTAGAGTTGACAATTCTTTGAATAATTCTATTTCTTTATCAGAGAGATTTTTCGGCATTAGGATATTTACTGTTGCGTATAAATCACCAAATTCTTTATCCTTATCATAAATAGGCATGCCCATTCCTTTTAAGCGCATCACTTTACCGTTTTCAGTTTCTTTACTGATGATCATTTTTACTTGGCTTCGTAATGTTTTTAGGATTGTTTGCCCACCCAAAATTGCGGTATATAAATCAAGATCAATTTTGCAATACAAATCGTTTTCTTTTCTAATAAAATAAGGATGTAATGCAACATGTACAGTGATGAACAAATTACCATCCAATCCACCGTTTATTCCTTTGCTTCCTTTGCCTTTCAATCGTAAAACCTGTCCATCTTTTACACCAGGTTTGATCTTAATTTCTATTTTTTGCTCTTCTAATTGTAATTGCCTATGGGCTCCATTGTATGCTTCCTCAAAGGTAAGACGAACTTGTGTGGTATAATCCTGACCATTATAGGCTCTTTGTCTATTTTGAGCATTTCCTCCAGACCTTCCACCGAAAATAGTTGAAAAGAAATCTGCGAATTGATCTTCATTAAATTGATCTCCGCCGCTATGTTGATATTTATTATTTCCAGATCTATTTTTCTGATTAAAGCCATCGAAACCTTGCTTTCCGCCATTTTGTTGATATTGCCTATAATCATCACCTATTTCATCATATTTTTTTCTCTTCTCCGTATCTCTTAAGATTTCATTAGCCTCGGTAATTTCTTTAAATTTTTCTTCCGCTTCTTTATTATTTGGATTTTTATCAGGATGGTATTTGACCGCAAGTTTTCGATAAGATTTTTTGATTTCTTCAACAGAAGCATTCTTCTTAACGCCTAGTATTTTATAATAATCTTTAAAATCCATATCACGCCTAATGTTTATTCTACACTATTTTATTAAAAAAATTTATAGTTCTAAGTCAATTTATTTGAAATTTATCTTTCTTAATACTATTGAAAATCATTCCACTGTTACCATTATTTTTCTATTCTATCTTTTTTCTTTGTGGAATATACTAGATATTAAACCTATCCATTTAAAATAAATAAAATACAGTCTAAAATTAAAAAGGAAATTTATTCCCTTTTTGAAATGTTTTATGAAGATAATTGAGAAATATAATTTCAAAAAAGAAATAATCATGGACCTGTAAAACCAAATAGTCAATTTTATTACTTTCTATTAATTTGGAAATAAAGCCAATGAACAATTTTGATAAATTAAATTTTTCAGTCTGAGTTTAATTATATCCAGTCGTTTCATTTTTTAAATTTCTGTTAAAATTTCTTGCTAAAAAAAAGATATTATTTTATTCAGTTGATAGGAAGCTATTTTCAAATTGATTTATTCCATCAATTATTGCTGAGATACGGAAAATTAAAAATCAACATTAGGAAATCATTTAGAAAATTTTGAGACAATCTCAATTCCCAAATTTGGTATAATGGGTAATAATATGCACTTTCTTAGAAGTGCCACATTAATTTAATTCGTATTCTAAGAGATTATATTGCCTTTTTG
>JBBQYA010000136.1:0-4797 GCA_038209155.1 Sphingobacteriales bacterium
ATAAGTAAAAGTTCCTCTTTCAAAGTTTACATAAACAGTCCCATCCCAGATTCGAATTAATTCTGTTAAAATATCACCATTTGGATTAAAAGTTCGTTCTATTCTTTCTTCATTATCGTAAGCAGAAACGGCATCCCACAATTTCAATTCGCTAGTCGCAAAATCTTTTAAATTATTTAAATAGGTATAAGCTATTTGTTCATCATTTAAATAACTTAGAGTAGATAAATCCCAAGTTTTACTATCTTCCAAAGTTATTCTTTGTTGAGCATCATAGGTATAAAATATTTTTGAATCTTTTGTAATTGTACCTAACATATCTGCAACAAATTGCTCCTCAGATAAAACTATTCCATTTGCGTTATTTGTAAAAATCGAACTGTCGGTCAAAGACGTAGTGAATGTTTGAAAATTTAAACTGTAAACACTAGAATTGGTTAAATAATTTTGAGCATTATAATATAGTCTTTGATCAAAGAATACCAGAATACCTAATGGTGGAAAATTTAAACTAAATGTAGACCTTATTGTTTTTCCAGCAGCATTGTATTTAAGTTCAACAGTTCCACTTTTTGACCATACTCCTCCATCATACGATTCATTAGAAATACTATCTAATCTATTGCTAAAATAGAAATAGGTGCTTCTTGATAAGTTTTCGAATTGTCCAGCAGCATACTCCTGTTCAATCACAGTGGAAATAGAATCATTGGCATTATAGGTAAATAAACTTTTACCTGTAGTATCGAAAACGATACCGTCTACCGAACTTGTATATATAATTTCAGTAGGATTATCAATTGCTAAACTAGTATTATAAATCCTGAGCTTTTCAGCATCTAGAAGTTTTTGCATTACTACATTACCTTTACTTGAGATAATGTCTTTTCTTTTTTGAAAATGATCAGATGCAGAAGAGGTGAAATTGCCTAAAAGCAAAATCAGAAAGGTGTTTAGTAGGATTTTTTTCATAATTGTAAGTATTTAATAAAGCGTAAAATTAACTTTTCTAAATTCATTTCTTATACCTATAAATGTGTAGTTTGATTTTTTTTTATAAGTCAATAAATAGAATAAAATAAAAAAAATTTATTCTTTTAAATAAAAAACAATCATAGGATTTATTTAAAATTCCACAACAATTTTACCTATTAAAATTAATATATAAAGTTTGAATTTGAGTAGATCAATTCACTTTTCATCTTATTTTAACTAAAAATAAAAGGAAGATAATTTTTCTTTAAGGCCATCCTGTCTGCTTAGTTAAAACAAATAACCCCGAAAACTTTCATTCTCGGGGCTCTCCTAAAAAAAGCTGCTTATAAATAAACAACTATTGTCTTTTGAATTTGTAAGTCGAAACCCAGAAATCCATAAAACAAAAATAGCTTGTTAGAACTGCTAAACAATCCGTATGAGTGGGTATTTTATCTACTCATCAACACGTATTTTATTCTTCATTTTCATATAATGGAAATTTTTTCATCCATTTATTCACTTTGTCTTTCGTGTTTTCAATTAATTTTTCGT
Source organism: Sphingobacteriales bacterium (assembly GCA_038209155.1). Classification (GTDB taxonomy): domain Bacteria; phylum Bacteroidota; class Bacteroidia; order Sphingobacteriales; family Sphingobacteriaceae; genus JBBQYA01. The sequence continues at coordinate 1,531 of JBBQYA010000136.1, forward strand.
CCGTAGGATTCATGATTATTTGATCCATAAAATCAACAATCTTCTCCATATGTTTTTCTTTCATCCCACGTGTGGTTACTGCTGCAGTTCCAACTCGAATTCCAGAAGTTACAAATGGAGATTTATCATCATAAGGTACCATATTCTTATTAATAGTAATATCTGCTAGCACTAAAGCATTTTCTGCAGTTTTACCACTGATGTTTTTATTTCTCAAATCTATCAACATCAAATGATTATCTGTTCCGCCAGAAATAATTTGATAACCTCGATCGATAAATGCTGTGGACATAGCCGCGGCATTTTTTTTCACTTGAAGAATGTATTTGAAATAATTTTCTGTTAATGCCTCTCCAAATCCAATTGCTTTTGCAGCTATGACATGTTCCAACGGACCGCCTTGTGTACCCGGAAATACTGCTCCATCCAATACCTGCGACATTAATTTCAATTCACCTTTCATGGTTTTGTGTCCCATCGGATTTTCAAAATCTTTTCCCATCATAATTAATCCACCTCGAGGTCCGCGTAAGGTTTTATGAGTTGTGGTAGTTACCACGTGGCAATGCGGAAGTGGATCATTTAGTAATCCTCGAGAAATTAGTCCGGCTGGATGAGAAATATCTGCTAATAATAATGCACCAATTTCATCAGCCATTTTTCTCATTCGTTCATAATCCCACTCTCTCGAATAAGCAGAGGCTCCACAAATGATTAATTTCGGTTTTAACTTTTTTGCTTGTTGCTCAAACTGATTATAATCAATTAATCCACTTTCTCTATCTACTCCATAAAAACCAGGTTGGTATAATTGACCAGAAAAATTCACCGGTGAACCGTGTGTTAAATGTCCTCCATGCGAAAGATCAAAACCCAAAATTTGATCGCCTGGTTTCAATAAACCAAGGAAAACTGCAGCATTTGCTTGAGCGCCAGAGTGTGGTTGCACATTTGCCCACTCTGCATTAAATAATTTTTTAGCCCGTTCTATTGCTAGTGTTTCTACTTCGTCTACAACTTCACAACCTCCATAATATCTTTTTCCTGGCAGTCCTTCAGCATATTTATTAGTCAAGCAAGAACCTTGAGCCTCCATTACTTGTGAACTTGTAAAATTTTCCGAAGCTATTAATTCTATTCCTACTTGTTGTCTATGTAGTTCTTTGTCAATGAGTTTAAATATTTCTTTGTCGCGTTTCATGAATTATTTTTAATATTATTTTAATTTTTAAAAGTAGGAAAATTTTTAAGGCTTGTTGATTAAAGTACAAAGCTACAATGAGAATTCAACATTTTAGAAATGCATTAGTTTTGCATAGATTTTTTTTTACTATTTTCGAAGTCGAAAAATTTCGTTATGAAAGCAATAATCCCTGTGGCTGGAATTGGAAGCCGCCTCAGACCTCATACTCATACCCAACCCAAAGCTCTAGTTCCGGTTGCAGGCAAACCCATTTTAGCACATATCATTGATAGTTTGATAAAAGAAGGGGTGGAAGATTTTATTTTTGTAATCGGATATTTCGGTGATAAAGTTCAATCTTTCGTAGAGCATAATTATTCCCATAAACGAATCAGTTTTGAAGTTCAAAGTATTAAAGAAGGAATTGGTCAAGCTATTTACATGGCAAATAATCAAATTCATGAAGGTGATGAACTTTTAATTGTGCTAGGTGATACTATTTTTAATGTAGATTTCGGTGCGGTTTTAGAAATGAGTTACTCTTGTTTTGGAGTTAAAAAGGTAGAAGATCCGAGAGATTTCGGCGTGGTGGAATTAGATGAAGATGGATATGTAAAAAAAGCAGTCGAAAAACCTTTGATTCCTAAATCTAATTTGGCAATGGTTGGATTGTACAAATTTAAAGAGGGAAAAGCACTAATGGATGCTCTAGGCTATAACATAGAGCATGATATTCGAACTCACAATCAGTTTCAATTGACAGACGGAATCATGCGAATGATAGAAAACGGAACTAAATTTAGGACTTTTGCAGTAGAAGATTGGTATGACTGTGGCCGAAAAGATATTCTTTTGGCTACCAATGCTATGTTGTTGAATAAAATTCGAGTGCCAGAAAGCTTACCTCTTTTTGAGAACACAATCATCATACAGCCAGTGAGTATTCCAGTAAATTGCACCATTAGCAATTCAATAATTGGCCCCAATGTTTCAATCGGCGAAAACACTCAGATTTCCAATTCAATCGTAAAAAACTCAATTATTGGTTCTTATTCTTCATTGGACAATGTAGTATTATTTGATTCATTAGTAGGTGGAGATGCAACGCTTAAAGGATTAAGCCAGCGATTAAATTTAGGAGATAGCACAGAAATTTCCTTTAGTTAATCAAAAATATGTCAAACCGTATTTGTGATCTGTTTGAAATAAAGTATCCAATTATTCAAGCAGGTATGATTTGGTGTAGTGGTTGGAGATTAGCTTCAGCGGTTAGCAATTCAGGCGGTTTGGGCATAATTGGAGCAGGCTCTATGTATCCGGATATACTTTTAGAACATATACAAAAGCAAAAAATAGCAAGCAATAAGCCTTATGCTGTAAATCTACCTTTGCTTTATCCAGATATTGAAAAGCATATAAAAACGATTATTGAACAACAAGTTCCTATCGTTTTCACTTCTGCTGGTAATCCAAGCACGTGGACAAAAATTTTGAAAGCAGAAGGCATTAAAGTGGTACATGTAATTGCCAATACAAAATTTGCACTTAAAGCTCAAGATGCTGGGGTAGATGCTATAGTGGCAGAAGGTTTTGAAGCAGGCGGACATAATGGAAGAGAAGAAACTACTACATTATGCTTAATTCCTCAAATAAATAAAGCTGTTGAATTACCAATAATAGCTGCTGGAGGAATAGGAAGTGGAAAATCAATGTTGGCTTGTATGGTTCTGGGAGCAGAAGCTGTTCAAATCGGATCTTTATTTGCGGCATCGCAAGAATCCTCAGCACATATTAAATTCAAACAAAAAATTACCGAATTGAAAGAAGGCGAAACTCAACTTTCATTGAAAAAATTAACGCCCGTGCGCTTGGTTAAAAATGAATTTTTTCAGCGAGTTTTTAATGCTGAATCCAATGGTGCAAGCACCGAAGAATTGCAAACTATCTTAGGAAAAGCAAGATCTAAACTTGGAATGTTTGAAGGAGAATTAATGGAAGGAGAATTAGAAATAGGACAAATTTCTGCGATGATAAATCAAATAAAGCCAGCATCTCAAATCGTACAAGAAATTTGGGAAGAATAT
>JBBQYA010000137.1:0-4686 GCA_038209155.1 Sphingobacteriales bacterium
AATTCCATTCGGTTCACCCTCATATACTACATATCCGCCTTTTTCACCGCCTTCTGGGCCAATGTCTATGATCCAATCTGCAGATTTTATTACATCTAAATTATGCTCAATCACCACCAACGTATTTCCTTGTTCTAACAAAGCATCAAAAGATTTCAGTAGTTTTTTAATATCCTGAAAATGCAATCCAGTGGTAGGTTCATCAAAAATAAAAAGCGTTTTGGTTGCATTATTTCCTTTGATTAAAAAAGAAGCCAACTTAATTCGTTGAGCTTCTCCCCCGCTTAGGGTGTTAGAAGATTGGCCCAATTGCACATATCCCAAGCCCACATCTACCAATGGTTGAATCTTTTGCTGAATCTTTTTTTCATTAGCAAAAAAATCTAAAGCCTCGTCTATCGTCATTTCCAATACCTCCGAAATATTTTTGTCCTTATATTTTATATCCAGAATTTCTTGTTTAAATCTTTTTCCTAAACAAGATTCGCATTCCAAAAACAGATCTGCCATAAATTGCATAGCAATTTTCACTTCTCCTTCGCCTTGGCAAGTTTCGCATCTGCCGCCATCCACATTGAACGAAAAATGAGAAGGCTTCAAATTATTTGCTTTCGACTGCGGAAGATTAGAATATAAATTTCTAATATCATCATAAGCTTTCACATAGGTTACAGGGTTTGAACGGGAAGATCGCCCAATTGGATTTTGATCCACCATTTCTACCTGAGTAATTTTGCTCAGATCTCCACTTATTTCATCAAACTGACCACTCATTTCTGCAAAATTTCCAATGTGCTTTTGCAAAGCTGGTTGTAAAATACGTTTCACCAAACTTGTTTTTCCAGAACCACTTACGCCTGTCACCACTGTAAAAACATTCAGTGGAAATACCACGTCAATATTCTTTAAATTATTTTCTCTAGCTCCATGTATTTTAATGGAATCTATCCATTTTCTCACGGGTTTTTCTTTATGCACAGATTCTCTTCCACTTAAATATGCTCCAGTAATTGAAGTTTTACTTTTCAAAATATCTTTATAAGCACCAGCAAAAATGAGTTCGCCACCATTCACACCCGCCAATGGTCCAATATCAATCAAATGATCAGATGCCATCATGATTTCTTCGTCGTGTTCCACTACAATCACCGTATTTCCACCATCTCGCAAAGATTCCAAAACTCCAATTAACTGTTGAGTATCTCTCGGATGCAGACCAATACTTGGCTCATCCAGAATATATAAAGATCCAACTAAACTACTGCCCAATGAAGTCGCTAAATTTATTCGTTGAGATTCTCCTCCAGAAAGTGTTGATGATAATCGATTTAACGTCAAATAACTTAAGCCCACTTGTAGCAAAAAATCTAAACGAGAAGTTAATTCCAACAATAACCTTTTTGCTACTTTGGAATCGTGTTCATTTAACTTTAAATTTTTTATCGCTTTGTAGCCATCTTCCAACGACATCAAAACCATATCGGTGATAGAATATCCAGCTACTTTCACATACGTTGCATCTTTTCTTAGTCTAGAACCTAAACATTCTGGGCAAGTAGTTTTACCTCTATATCTCGAAAGCATTACCCGATATTGAATTTTATAAGTTTGCTCTTCTATACTTTTAAAAAAATCATTCAAGCCATTGAAATAAGAATTTCCTGTCCATAATAATTCCTTTTCATTTTCTTCTAAATGATAATAAGATCGGTGAATTGGAAAATCGAATTTCATTGCACTTTTAACCAAAGCATCATTCCATTCCTTCATCTTTTCGCCTCTCCAAGGTGCTATGGCTCCTTCATAAATTGATTTGCTTTTATCAGGAATCACCAAATCTCTATCTATTCCAATCACTTTTCCATATCCTTCACATGTTTTACATGCTCCATACGGATTATTAAAACTAAAAAAATTAGCAGTCGGTTCTTCGAATTTCATTCCATCCAATTCAAAACGATCACTGTATGTTTTTATTAAGTTAACATCAATATCCTGAACAATACAATCTCCTTTCCCTTCAAAAAATGCTGTCTGCACAGAATCGGCAATTCTCATTTCTACTTCTTCATCCTCTGTATCAATAGTTATTCTATCTATTACTATATGAATAGGATTTTTGGAAGTCAAAGCTGCATTTGCAATTTTCTTATCTTCCAAAAGTTCTTCTATTTTTCTTATTTCTTTTTTAAACTCAACTCTTGTAAATCCTTTTTGTAATAAAACGGCAAGTTCCTCTTTCAACATTCTATTTTCATGCGGATGCAAAGGAGCCAAAATTAGAACTGCTTGGTCTTTAAAGTTCTTTAAAACAGAATCCACTACATCAGAAACAGAATCTTTCCGAACTTGAAGTCCAGAAATCGGTGAAATCGTTTTTCCAATTCTTGCGAAAAGCAATTTTAAATAATCATAAATTTCTGTACTTGTGCCTACCGTGCTTCTTGGATTGGTCGAAATTACTTTTTGTTCAATGGCTATGGCTGGAGCTATTCCTTTTATGTAATCTACATCGGGTTTATTCATTCTGCCCAAAAATTGCCTAGCATAGGACGATAAACTTTCTACATATCTACGCTGACCCTCAGCGTATAAAGTATCGAAAGCCAAACTAGATTTTCCAGACCCTGATAAACCTGTAATGACAACTAATTGATTTTTTGGTATAAAAACATCTATATTTTTCAAGTTATGAACTCGAGCACCTTTAATAATAATCGAATCGTGAGAATCAATTAAATCTGCTGGGTCTATAACTTCTAATGAATTATTCATATTTATTTTAAAAAAAAGAAAACCTTTAAATTTGATTAAGCGTATTTGTTATTGAGATTAAACCATTAATAGTTTTAAGAGTTTAATAAAAGTCAAAATTCATTAAATTATATTATTAAAATTATTTTTATTTTAAAATTAATATCGCTTACTTGCATAATATTTGTTTAAACACGTAAATTCATAATCTAACTCTATCGACTAAACTTCTACACTAATTTTCATTTGTTTTACACTAAATTGGGGAATCATACCATGTTACGTAAATTAATTAGTGATCAAGAACTTATCAGTCAGTATCTCACCGGCCAAGAGTCTTCACTTCAAGAGTTAATAACCCGCCACAAAGCGAAGGTTTATACTTCAATCTATCTATTAGTTAAGGATAAATACCTTGCAGAAGATATTTTTCAAGATACTTTTATTAAAGTCATCAATACGTTGAGACTTGGTAAGTATAATGAAGAAGGTAAATTTCTGCCTTGGGTAATTAGAATTGGACATAATTTGGTGATTGACCATTTCAGAAGAGAAAAAAGAACTCCAATGATCACCAATAGTGAAGGTTTTGATATTTTTGAAACTATTCAGTTTGTAGATGAAAACATTGAAGACAAACTATTGCGCGAACAAACTTACACAGATTTGCAAAAATTGATTGCATTGCTCCCAGAGGAACAAAGAGAAGTTCTGATTATGCGTCATTATGGAGATTTGAGTTTTAAAGAAATTTCTGAAATTACCAATGTAAGTATCAATACTGCTTTAGGTAGAATGAGATACGCATTAAATAATCTTCGAAAACTGATGAATAGGAAGGATTCTGGCGTAAAAATTTCGGTAAGTAACACTTTGTAAAAATAATTTATAAGGCAAACAAAATAAGCTTGATAAGTGGTCGTTTATATTTCAAACTACAACTAATAAGCGTATGATTCAAACCCTTACCCCAACAGATTTACTTCGCCAGCTTTACAAAGAAACCAGCACTGACGAAGGCTATGAACTGGAAAATTGCCTGCTACAGGATGAAAATTTGAAGAAAGAGTACATGAACCTAAATCAGGTTAAAAATGCACTTGATTCTATCCAATTAAATCCGGAAGATTCGACGATTCAAAAAATCCTCAATTATTCTTTACAGACAAAATAAACGATTGTTTTTTTCATAGAGTCAAAAGGGTTCCCCAAAAAGGGAGCTCTTTTGTTTTTTACAGCAAAAATTTTTTTATTTTGCTCCATGCAAAAAAAACAACGCTATGTTGCTTTCCTCAATTATTTTTCAGAAAACCATCCGATTGCAGAAACAGAATTAAAATATACCAATCCTTATGAATTATTAGTTGCAGTAATTCTTTCTGCACAATGCACAGACAAAAGAATTAACTTAATTAGCCCTAAACTTTTTGAAAGATTTCCTACTGTTCATGATTTAGCTGCCTCTAATGCAGAAGAAATCTTCGAATATATAAAATCAGTAACTTTTGGTACCAACAAATCCAAACATCTAGCAGGAATGGCAAAAATACTTTCCAATGATATGGGTGGTATTGTTCCATCCGATATTAATTTATTGCAGACATTACCTGGTGTAGGCAGAAAAACAGCAAATGTAATAGCATCAGTAATTTTTAATATGCCTGCAATGGCTGTAGATACGCATGTTTTTAGAGTTTCTGCACGTTTAGGTTTGACTACTAATGCTAAAACTCCGTTGGCTACTGAATTACAATTGATGAAATTTATTCCAAAAGATAAAGTACATATTGCTCATCATTGGCTTATTTTGCATGGCAGATACATTTGTGTAGCGAGAAGTCCGAAATGTACGATTTGCCCACTTACTTCCTTTTGTAAGTATTTTGAACAACTTGGAAATAAAAATAAAAAGAGCAATAGAAATGAAAATTC
>JBBQYA010000138.1:0-4661 GCA_038209155.1 Sphingobacteriales bacterium
TAAATATTTGCATAGTACTAAATTCTTTGAAAATCGTAAATTGCAGTCCGTTAATATTATCCTTGGCTAAGGAATTACTAGACGAACAATTTATAGATGGATCTTGGAATGCAACAAATGCAATGAGGCTGCCTGATACCGAAGTTTTAAACCCTGTAGAAGTTAAAGAATGGCCTGCTTCGGAGCGTGGCTGCAATGTAAGGGCAATAGAATTCAACAGGTTGTTTACGACGGTTGTAACATTAAATGCCTTTAATAATTTCTTGAATTTTTATTCGAAATAAATGACTAAAGAGTGGAAACCCATATTAAATAGTAGTACGCTGATTATTGAAAACGGCGAATATATCATTTTAAACCAAAAAGAATTTGGATATCAGTTAAAGTTAAAAAAAGATTTCAAAGAATTTTTATCATTAATGGACGGAAGTAGAACAATAGAACAGTTACAAAATGAATATAAAGAATATTTTGGACGTACTATTTCTGTTGATGCTTTAGAACAATTCATTAAAGAGAACCTTTATAAAAGTGGTTTTATCAAAGGCTATGAAGAATTAAAGCCAAGAAACTCACAAAGCTTTTTAAAAGCAAAATTCATAATTCTGAAAACAGGATTATTAGAAAAGATTTATACACGGCATCTAAATTTTATTTTTGAAGCAAATTTTTTTTACATCCTTTTATTTTGTTTATTTTCTATAAATCTTTTTATTTTTTTAACACATAAAAGTGTCTATATAAACACAAGAACATGGTTAGTATTTTTAATTTTATTTTTTTGTCATTTATTCCATGAAGTTGGCCACGCTATGGCAGCAAAGGCAAAGCAATCATCGCCAGGCAATATTGGCTTTGGTTTTTATTTTATACTACCAGTATTCTTTGTTGATTTATCAGATACTTGGAATATTAGTAAGAAAGACCGAATTATCATTAACCTTTCAGGCATATTACTTGACTATCTTATTAGTTTTTTATTTGCAATTCTCTTTTTTGTAACTTCTAATAATTTATTTCTCATTATTCAGATTATCCTATTTACTAAAACATTTTACAATTTAAATCCCATAATTAGGTCTGATGCTTACTGGGTAATTTCAGATTATTTGGACAAACCAAACTTAAACGATAATTCGTCATTAGAAGTACGGCTTTTTTTAAAAAGATTATTCAATTTAAAAGATAAAAATAATAGGAAGCCCATTATTCCTTTACTTGTTTATGGAATTGCTACATCATGTTTTTGGCTATTTATTATCTATAATATTTTAATTCAATCAAGAACCTTCATTCCCGATATCCAACAGTTAATTTTTGCTTTAAAACAAGCTATATTCTTTAATAGATGGGATGTATCTATTATTATAAACAAACTTTTTCAGATACTATTTATTTCCTTTGCTTTCTACATACTTTTTAGATTGCTTAAGAAATGGGCTATTTTACTATATCAAAAACTACTTCTAGTATGGAAAAGTGTTTAATAATAACCGCTCCAATACGAAGTCATGTAATTCCTTCGTTTTATTTAGCATCAGTATTTTCTGAAAAATATGAAATAATTTATGCCTGTCACAAAGTAGAACTACATGATTTAGTTCAATCAAATGGCTTTAAAAATAATATTACCTCATCAGAAAGATTTGCACTAGGGTTTGACCCAGTTGAAAGTTGGCAAAAACATGGGCAAAAGATTTCTTTTCGCTTTTTAGTTAGTGCGATTAAAAACGGATTAACTATGGCAACTTATAAAAAAAGAAAAGCTGAGCTAAGCAAGCTAATAGCAGAACTTAAGCCTAAGATAATTTTAATTGATGTATTCTCATCAACAGATTTTTTAATAGTTAAACCGCTATTCCAAGAAATTACAATTGCTTTCTTTAATCCAATGCTTAGTACCTATAATCCTATTGGTTATGCCAATGTAAAAGGTGAATTGTATGAGAATATCAAAAAGAAGTCTTCATTTCTAGGTTCAATCAAAAATATAACATCTCCAAGAAGATTTCTAGCTAAGTTAACTGGGTATGATCCTGTTTGGCAAATAAAATACATTTATAAAAAAAATCCTACATTACAAAAATACCCTATTGATAATGAAAACAAAGTAGTTAGATTATTTAAGAATGTCCCCGAAATAATTCTTGCACCAAAAGAACTAGAGTTTTCTGAAAGTATTTGCAAAAAAAATCAATTATACCTAGGTCTTTGTCAAAGTATTCATCGCAAGGACACCTTGATTGATGAAAATTATTATATGAAGATAGTTGACATATTTAAATCGAAAACCGAAACTAATCATCCGCTTATTTATTGTTCCTTTGGTTCATACTTTTCTTCCGTAAACGAGCATAAATATATCATTTCTTTCTGTCTATATTTACTTAAGGCATTTCAAAATAAGGAGGTTTTATTTGTCATTGCTGTGAAGAAAGAAATTATTGAGAGTATTTCAAAATACACAACTATACCCCTTAATTTCTTATTTTTTACAAGAGTTCCACAATTAGAAGTACTTAAAGAGGCAAACTTATTTATTACACATGGTGGACTGGGTTCGATAAAAGAAGCAATTTTAATGCAAGTACCTATGTTAGTATATCCATTAGATTTAAGTTGGGATCAAAAAGGCAATGCTCAAAAAATTGAATTTCACCAAATCGGAATAAGTGGAAACTTTAAAACTGACGGCTTGAAGGAAATTGAAGGGAAAATACTTAAATTACTAAGAGACTCAATTTATAAGCAGAATATTATAGCTTTATCTGAAAAGTGTAGTTCTGTAAAATCCCTCACTACTATCCTTAATTTTATAAAATAATTATTATGAAAAATATTATTCTTGCTTGCATCTTTTGTGGCTTATACTCTTTTGTTTATGGGCAAATTTTAAATCTGCCAGACTCACAAAAGACAAAGATTTATATCATTGGCGTCGTTCATTCTGAAAATCAATTTAGAAACACTGATAGTCTATTAAGTGTTCTTAAAGATATAAAGCCAGACCTTATATTATCTGAGACTGATACCTTATCTGGTTACTTCAAATCTGACTATACATTAGTTGAACCACCTAAATGGTATAAAATGGCAAGAAAATTAAAAGCAGGACGTAAAATGCCGCCAGAGATGGATTTGTTGTATAGATACAAAGAAATAGATAGTGCTTCTTTGATCTTTCCTTTTGATATGCCCATTCAAAACAGAAGAAAATATGTTGCAGTTCAAAAAGAAGATGAAATTAAATGGGTATCAGCCATGAATCATGCGTCTGGTAATGGGTTGATCCCGGATACTATTTTGCCATCACACAAAGAATTCATTGCTTTTAATAATTGGTTCTTTGAAATTGGTCAGTCTAATTATTTTATCATGAATCGTACAGTAACTACTGATAGCATTCGTGCTATGATGAAATTGGAATATGAGTACTTTCCTGTTTTACTAGACAAGGTACAAATTCTTAGCGGGTACAAACAATGGTACAATCAAAACAAAAATGATTGGTTTGTGCGTAACGACATAATGACAAAAAATATACTCAAATACATTGAAAGATTAAAACCAAAAAACGTTGTTGTTTTCACTGGTTTATTGCATAAGTATATTTTGACAGACTTGCTTAACTCCTACAATAAGGAACTGAAATACGAATTAGTTGAATATTTTGAGAAATGACAAATTTGAAGCCAACTGCGAAGATGGCACATGCTTGCAACAAAAGTATTTGCAAAAGCAGGGCTGGACATTGTTACATCAGCTATGTGCAAGCATCAGCAGCAGTTCGGGCTCGACGTTCAATGTTCAGCTTTAGTTCTTAACTTCAACAACATATTTCTAAATGGGCATTTGTACCGGGCTGGACGTTCAATGAATCCCCTGCCTTCGCAAATACCCGAACGTTGGCAGCAATATTTCCGCCGCTCTTAAATTGACACAGACTAAAATATGAAGACACTTTTTTATATCGCATTCTTGACAACTGTAATTTATTCGTGTTCACCAAAGATTGGTTCGACAATAACTTCAAAACAAACGCCGCTTTCAGACACAGCTTTTGTTTTGGTTTTACAGCAACAAGACGACTTTACAAATGACGGCATTGAGATTGGCTCAATTAAATCAGGTGACAATGGACTTTCAACAAACTGTACGTATTTTGAAGTCATTGATAAGCTAAAACTACTTGCAAGACAAAACGGAGCAAATGTTATTAAAATCACGGAACATAAAAGTCCTGACCGGTGGAGCAGTTGCGAAAGACTTACAGCAAAAATTTATAAAGTTCCACATTTCAGAAAGCATGAAAAAGAAATTGCATGGACTGCAAACAGAAAGTTGACATGGGAAGATTTCAAAGGAAGTCCAAAATCAATATCAAATTCAAATGCTGCTGCTCAAACTTATTGTGGCTTTGGTTTTCAGACTAATTATGTAACAGTTATTACTAAGGCGAAAATATTTACGAAAAATACTTTTACCTGCAATTTAAGTTGGGTGAGACCAGACCAAAGAGACAGAGCAGATTTGTTAGAACATGAACAAGGACATTTTGATTTAAGTGAGGTTTATACAAGACAGTTAAGAAAGAAACTTGAAGAAAAGAAATTGACAGTTTTCAATCTTAATACAGACGCAAATATTATTTTTAAAGATGT
>JBBQYA010000139.1:0-4636 GCA_038209155.1 Sphingobacteriales bacterium
GGTTGATTACCTGCATCAATCGCCAGAAAAAGTAGCCGAAGACTTTTTGAGAGAAAAAGGTTTATATAAAATTACTCAAAATGGAAATGGAGATATCATCAGAATTGGTTCGAAAATATTTGGCGAGCAATACATTTTAGCGCAAATGTACAAAATGCTCATTTTAGGTAATTCCAATTTACAGGTAGAAACAAAAACTGGTTTAGGCGGAACCAAAATCTGCTTTGATGCCTTAACCAATGACCAAATTGATTTTTATCCCGAATATACTGGAACCGGCTTACTGGTAATTCTTCCTCAAAAGCCCGACCTGTTTGCAAAAATAATGAGCGATAAAGAAAAGGTTTATACCTACGTTCAAAAGGAGTTTGAGAAGAATTACCGCATCAAATGGTTGCGACCTATCGGTTTTAATAATACTTATGCTTTAATGATGCGCAAACAACAGGCACAAAATTTGTTTATCAATAGCATAACTGATTTAACAAATCATCTCGAAAAATAGAAAATGAATAGCTTAGCTCAGTATAAAACAATAAAAAGGTATACCGAAAAAGCTAAGCGGTTTCCCTTTATCAGTCTTTAAAACTCCAAGTTGAAGAGTGAATAGTGAACAAAAAATATAGTTTAGAGTTAATGGCGGCATATTGCCAATCGTAGCTAAACGGTAATCATTTTTGGCTGAAGTAAGCGGAGAACCAAAAAGATAACGATCAGATTAATAACCCACATCTGAATTCCATTTACTTTATTTTGCTAATCACTACCCATACTTTCCCTAAAAGATCCTTGAGCTCGTATTGGCTGTACTATTAAATTTTTTATAGTTTCACTATTAATCATTCATTAGTTAAAAATACTTCTTAGTTTAAATCTTACTTAATTTACATAGGTACGGCATTTAAATAATGATTGGTATATTATATAAATCAGAATATATTAAACTATATAAAGACTAATTTGGATACTCAATAAGATATAAATTAAAAAAACAGTGTCGTAGAAATCAAATAACATATTCATTAAAAATATATTAAAGACATCCTATTTTAAGCTTCTTTTGTTTATTTGAATAAGTTAAATATTGTTTTTACGTTTGTTAATCAAATATGAAGCAAAAAAATCTGATAGCATTAAAAGCGTTTTTTTTATTATTTGTATTCTGCATGAATACAGTAGTTTGTTTTGCTTGTGCTTTTGGAGCAAGAATGGAATATAATGAAAATCATCATCAAGAAGTTTTATTAAATACTCCACCAGAACATAAACATGAACATGCAAACAATGCAAAGCATGAACATTCTAAAACAGATGCTTCTCATTCTAAAAACAAAGCAGGTGACGATTGTTGTAAAAATGAAGCAAAAAAGTTTGGAGAGTTCAATAAAATAGTTAATAAAATTTCATTTGATTTACATCAACCTGTATTCTTTCTCTCCTATTTTCAATCTTTTCATTCCTTTGATTTACATAATTCAGCACAGCTTATTTCTCTTAAAAGAAATTTATATCAAAGTCATCATCCGCCCATTTCTAATAGGCAAATAGCCAATCAAACTTTCTTAATTTAAAATTTTTGCATTGAAATTGAGGCCTTTTAAATGGTCGATCTATTGCTGTTATTGTTTTTAAGCAGTTATTTTTCAAATCACAAAAATTCATGAATTATATAAAAAAAATATATTTATTCTTTTTCTTTTTTTTGTTTGCCTTCCATGCTTTCACTCAAAGTTTACTGACCGAGGACGAAGCCGTAGCAAAAGCTATAAAAAATAGTAAAAATGCAAATGCTGCGATATTAAATATAAAACAGCAAAAGCAATTACAAAAAAGCGCCGTCAATATTCCAAATCCTGAACTGACTTGGCAAAGTCCCACCGGAGCATTTTATGTTGGAGGAGTTACTCAATCTTTTGAATTCCCAACGGTCTATGGTAAACAATATCAATTGCAAAAACAAAAAGTAGGATTAGCTGAAACTCAAAAAGTAGCTAATGATGTTGTGGTGGCTTATCAAGTTAGATCATTGTATCTTTCTATTCAATATGCTGATTCTTTAAAAAACTTACTATACATTCAGGATACTATTTATTCGAAATTGGCAAATTCTGCTCAACGATTGTTTGATGCCGGGCAAATAGATTATCTACAAAAATCATACACAGAAACTCAATATGGAGAAATTCATAGCCAATATGAGCAAAGTAAAATCAATCATCAATCCCTTATTAATCAGCTAAAGTTTATTGCAGATATATCTAATGTGATTACTTTTTCTCCTTTAACATCTATTAAAAATACCCTATTACAAGATTCAAGTATTAATCAAAATATTAATTTTTTGATCGCCAAACAAACAGAACTGATGGCACAAAAAAATCTAGAAATTGAACAGAATAAAGCACTCCCTGGATTAGTTTTAGGATATAGAAACGAAGGCGACCGTAATACACCAACTAATTTGCGTTTTCAATTTGGCTTAAGTGTGCCGCTATGGTTCTGGCAATATAAAGGCAACATTAATGCTGCTAAAACAGATATAAAAATCAATCAAGAAAAAACGCTTGGTGTACAGCAGGAATTAAGTATGCAGATGATGCAAATACAAAACGAGTTGGCACAAAATACTCAATCCTTAAATTATTATGAAAAAACTGGTTTGAATAAGGCCGCAGCAATCATCAATACTTCACAAAGATTTTTAAATAGTGGCGAAACTGATTATATCAATTTTTTAAGAAACATTAATGATGCTTATGCTATAAAAATGAAATATTTAGAAGCCATCAGGAATGTCAATCAAAGTACAATTTCTTTAAATTATTTAATAGGAAAACAATGAAAACTTTAATTTTTTATTTTTTGACTTTATTCCCGCTTCTGGTTTTAGCTCACGAAGGCGAGGATCATGGTGATGAGGCAAAAAAAACTACTCCCCTATCTTCATCTTATTTTTCTTCAGTTTCAAATTCAGAAAAATATGAATTGCTTTTAAAATACGAACCTATTAAAGGAGGTAAAGAAACCTTTTTAAGGCTTTTTGTTACTGACTTTAAAACCAATAAAGCTATAGACGATGCCAAGTTGGAAATAACCTTAGCAGAAGATGTAACAAAGAAATTTGCTGTTAAGCATTTAGAAAGCGGAATTTATGAAGTTAAAGGCATTTTTCCAGTTGATAAAGTTTATTCTTTAAATGTGAATATCAATTCTGCTATCGGTCTGGATTTAATGGTTCTGCAGAATATTGAAGTGGGCAAGGAGTTACCAATGCTTGATGCTGCTGATAATAATGGAGGCTTTTTTACGACAAATAATCTTTTGCTTTTATTTGGAGGCTTGATTTTGGGAGCATTAATTGCGGTGATTATAATAGCTATACTTAACAAAAGAATTAAACCTAAACATGCTTTAACTATAATTTTATTATTGAGCATTCCTGTTTCCACACAACAAATTGTTGCTCATGAGGGAGAAGACCATGGAGATGAAAAAAAAGGTGCTCAAAATGTTGTAGCTAGCGATAGTTTTAATGTGCCAAAAGAAACACAATATCTTTTCAATATCCTCACTACCACTTTAAAAGAAGAAAACTTTTTAGGCACCAATGATTTTCTTGGAACCATTATCCCTTCCACTAATGGCATGGCGGTGATTCAATCTCCACAAACGGGTAAAATAATTTCATTAAAAACCGTTATTGGACAAAAAGTAAATAAAGGTCAGGTTTTAGCAATTATAGAAGAAAGTATTGACGCAGGTACTCAAATTGATTTGTTAACCCAAAGGAATAATGCGGAAGCAGAATATCAGGTTGCAAAAGCACAATATGATCGTTTAAAAACCATTGCTGACATTGCCGCAAAAAAGGATCTGCAAGAGGCAGAAGCAAGATTTAAAAGTGCAGAAAGTAACCGAAGATTATTAAGACAATTAAGTTCTGCAAATAACGGAAACAGTAAATTAATAAGTTTAACAGCTCCAATTAGTGGTATTGTTGGGAATTTCAATTTTGCAATTGGTGCTGTGATTAATGCTGGAGAAACGCTATTTGAAATTACAGATTTATCAAAGGTTTATGTAGAAGCACAAATATATTCGAAAGACGAAAACGCAATTGCTAAAGCTCAGGAGATTTTTGTTGTGGGAACCACTAATCCAAATTTGAAAGGAAAATTAAAGCTGATTTCTAAAGCTCAAACTGTAAACGATGCCAATCAAACTCAAAAATATGTTTTCGAACTTTTAGCAAGCGATGGTAATTTTAAAATTGGAGAAAACGTAACTGTGAAAGTTTCATCAGCATCTGCCAATAGACAATTAGTGATTCCAAACTCAGCTATCACAGAAGTAAATGGAAAGCAAGCTGTATTTGTTAAAGAAGGTGCAGAAAGCTACAAAGTAACCTACATTAATAAAGGAAATGATAATGGAACCTTTTCTACTGTTTTAGGTGGGCTAGCAAAAGAAAGCAGAATTGTAGATGCCGGAAGTTATCAAATGAAAACCATGTTTTTAAACCAATAAATTTAATTTTAAATAAATAATACTTATGAAAACAGTACAAATTGCGTTTATATTTTTAAACTTGATATGGAGCAATAACTAAAAAACAGTTTTAGCTAAATTAAACGAA
>JBBQYA010000140.1:0-4622 GCA_038209155.1 Sphingobacteriales bacterium
GAACTTATACTTCCATCTAGGTCTGTTGCAACTCCGTTTAAAATAATAGAATTTATTGGTAAAATAACCGTTTTATCTATTCCCGCATTAGCAACAGGCGCTATATTAGCAGTCGAAGGATTTACCGTCAATGTAATATCATCAAAGGCAACCGAACCAGAATTGTCTGTTACAGTCAGGCGTAAGGAATAAATCCCAGCACCTAAATTGCTTACAGCTAAATTTGCAGTATTTGTATTAATTAAGGTAATAGTAGATGGTCCGCTCAGTTTACTCCAAGAATAATTTTGGATAGAGCCGTCAGAATCTATACCCGATCCATTTATCGTTAAAGAATTTATTGGTAGAGTGATTGTTTTATCTGTTCCAGCATTTGCCGTAGGACCTACATTTACTGGTGGAAGTATATGCACATTCACCTCATCAAAACTTATATCACCAGAATTATCAGTTGCAGTTAGTCTAAAAATATACGTTCCCTGAACCAAATTGCTTAAAACTAAACTTGAAGAAGATTGCCCAGATAATGTCGCAGCCGGCCCCGATTGCTTAGTCCAAGAATACGTTACTATCACTCCATTTTGATCTGTTGCTCCTCCAAAAATTGTAGTAAAATTTATAGGTAATGTTAACGATTTGTCTAGTCCTGCATTAACAACTGGAGGCAAGCTAGGTCCAATTGGAATATTTTTACTGTATTGCAACATCCAAGTATAAATATCATATCCACCAGATCCACTATATGTTTTAGACCATGCATCATGTCCTCCACTAGGATAAATGGTTTTTTTAGGAACAATAGTAGGTTTTGGCGTACAGGCATTTATATTATTAATTGCATTATTAGTACCTGCAACGCCTACTGTTCCATCGTCATTATTATGAAAAGCCCAAACGGCTAAGTTGGTTAAATTGCACATTCCGCTTGAGCCCCAACCAGAGATTGGAACGATCGCTGCTACTTTGGAAGCATAACTTGTTGCATATGTAAATGTACCTGCACCACCCATACTGAAACCAGTTAAATAAATTCTATTAATATCTACACGACTTTCACTCGTCATTTTATCAATAAATTCGTTAACAACAGTTTTGACCCAGCTACCTGATGAAGTTGGAATTTGCGGAGTTGCTACAATAAATGGAAACTCTCTTCCTCCTTGAATTAATTTTGCTGGCCCATGTCTTCTTATAGCATTATAATCCAACGTTCCTTTTTCCCCAGTACCATGTAGCGTAACTAGTAAAGGATAGTTTTTTGTTGGATTTCTATAATATTCTTCTGGAAAGTATAAAGTATATCCATGAACTTTTCCATCACCTAATGCTAAATTTGAGGTATAGCTTAATTCCTTTTGCCGTATTTGTAATACGCTGGTGAATTTTTTTATTAAATTATTAGCCATCAGAATTCCTCCACTTTCTGCCACTAAATAACTGTAATAAGTTTTATTGTCTGGTAAAGTTGATGCTGTTATTTTGCTAGAATCATTTGCAGTAATAGAAAAACTTCCTTTTTTCTGAATATTTGTAGAAGTGGAAGTTAAGGCATCACTTTTAATTATTGCTGAGGACAATGAGCCTGGGTCTGTTTTGTAAATTACGTAATAAACCGTAGAATTTTGGTTTGCTCTCACAGTAAAATCAATTGTAGATGCACCGCTGGTACTTTTTGGAAAATCGGATGTCCACGTAGGTTGAGCTTGAGTTTTGGTAATCGAAAAATTTAATCCTAAGAAAAAAAGGATGGCGAGCTTTCCGATGTAAGTTACTTTTAACATAATTTTTGAACCAATAAAAAATAATTATAAAATGAATATTTGAAAAAAAGCAAAACGATTACTTTCACCTTAAAAAGGCGAATTTTTAAAAAATGGAAAATAGATCTGATTGTAAGATATTGGATTGAAAATCAGAATTCTGTAAAATAAATTCTGACTTTTATCTTTATAAAGGACACCTGATTTTGGATTCCGAACGCATTAAGTCAATAACTGTTCCGCAAAATTACAATACCAAAAAATACTCATTTTGGGTAAGTATTTCTACGTAGTACTTTGGGGGTATTTGCAACAAAAAAGGCCAACTGATGAGGTTGGCCTTTAATTTTTCGGTTAAAAAAATATTATTCGGTTTTTAGAATTCTTCCGTTTATTATTTGATTGTTATTCAATGTTACTTGATATAAATAAATACCTTTTGGAAATTGTAAAGCATCCATTGTTACATTATTGAATTCTGAATTTAGTTTTTGTCTGCTCATAATCCTTCCAAGCACATCGCTTAAAACTAAATCTCCTGTCATTCCATTCGGTAGTTCAATCGTAAAATCATTGAGTATAGGATTGGGGTATATTTTAATATTTGATGTTGCAAAACTATTTTGCCCAATGCTTTCCTTTTTTCCTGGTGTAGATTTTATCAATTCTGAAATTTCTATTCCAGAAATTATTGGATTAGAAATCTGTTTGACAAATTCAATATCTAATATATTATCTGCAATGGTAAGATAAAAGGTTTTTACCATAGCGTCGGCTCCGGCTTCTGCTTCTACATTCAAATTATCTACATATTTTTTTTCTTCTAAAAATATATCAAACTCTCTGATTGTATTTCCAGCTAAGACTGAAGCATTATTTTCTGCGAAAAACAGCTTTACTTCAAAATCTCCATTATTCACCGGAAACTCGTATTTAAGTGGAACTGTGCTAGAAGTATGAAATCGGTACGTTTTAAAAATCTGATTTGGAGCTCCTGTTTTATTTAGGTTAGACCATGTAGAGGTGCCGGTTACCATTCCTAAATTTGCAGGATTTAAAAATTGATTTGGATTCGATTGGACATCTTGCTCCCAATCGAAAGGATTATCCAAGGCAGTACTTCCACCAGCGTTAATTCTGAATAATTTCGCGGAAGCGGGTGCAGAAACAAAAACACTTACACCATCACTCGTTGAGTCATTATCATTATCTACTGCTGTAAAATTAAATGTATAAGTTCCAGCTATCAAATTCTGAACCTTCAATTTTTTGGTAGTTGCATTAATTAAAGTTGGAAGCGAAGGTCCTGAAACAAAAGTCCAAAATTGAGATACGATTGAACCATCATTATCAATTGCACTTCCAGACAATGTTATGGAACTAGCATTTGCAAAAATATACCTATTTGTTCCAGCGCTTACTATTGGTGCCACATTTTGATCAATCACAGAAACTATTACATCGTCAGTATTTGTAAAACCAGAATTGTCTTTTACAGTAAGTCTAAATAAGTAATTACCGATTATAGGATTAGATAATGTTAAATCATTGCTATTTAAAACTGAAAGTGTAACATTTGGTCCAGATATTTTACTCCATAAATAAGAAATGACTGCGCCATCAGAATCTGTTGCACTTCCATTAAGAACAATACTAGATACTCCTTCAATTTCCATTAAATCATTTCCTGCATCTACATCTGGTAGTTGGTTGACGTAAGTTGATAATCTATTTCCAGCTATCGGACGTTCAAAATTTCCATCAGGTAGTTTCCAGCCTACAGAAACATTATCCTGTCCAGTTCCTTCTTTGTGTATTATTTCTATATAATACTTTTGCCCTGCTACTAATGATATGGGTATAGATTGTTGCGAAGAATATTTATTGTAATCCCTATAATTCGTGTGTCCATATACCTGAGCAATTTTTGTTTTATTAAAACTGCTTGAGTTGGTACTCAAATACACTTCACAATAATCGTCTCCGGAGATATAAAAAATATAATTTCCACTCATTGGAGCGCAAACATAGCCCCTTAATCTATCGCTAAAATTGTCGCCTGTATTTTGCGCAGTTTCAGTTTGAGTTAATTGAGAATTGGAAGAAATTAAAGTAGAAAAAACAGATGTTGTTAAAGAATTACCTAAATTATTATTCCATTGTTCTCTAAGTATATAACCTGTGGATCCGCAATTGGCTCCAGCTACTACACTAACGTTAATTATTGAGGAAGTAGCAACTGCATTAAGATTATCTTTTGCTTTAGCAGTTAGGTTGTGATTTCCAACAGTTAAAGTATTAATTGAAAAAGAAAAAGGGGAACTATTATCATCTGCAATCTTTGTGGTTCCATCGTACAGTTCTACTAAAGAAACTGAGCCATCAGGGTCAGACGCTGAAATAGAAACTGCTAAAAAATTGCCTACAAGAAGAGTAAAATTATTTGTTGGTTGTAATATCGATACGGTTGGTGATTGATTGGGACCAGCGGAATTTACCGTTACTGTGACCTCATCATTATCGGATGCTCCATCATCATCCGTTACTGTTAATCGAAAAACATAAACGCCAGCTTGTAAAGATGATAATACAACTGATGAACTTGTGGAATTTGTAATGATTGCTGTTCCTCCGCTTTGCTTATTCCAAAGATAAGAAACTATATTTCCGTCAGTATCTATCGCAGATCCAGCCAACGTAATAGAATTAGTTGGCAGAGTGATATTTTTATCTGTTCCAGCATTTGCAGTTGGTGCAGAATTTACCGAGCCAGTGCTAGATCTTATAATTGATACATCATCGAAGTCTACTTCGCCATCATTATCTGTAACGGTAAGTCTAAAAACATACGTTCCAACTCCA
>JBBQYA010000141.1:0-4564 GCA_038209155.1 Sphingobacteriales bacterium
GCTTGTTCCAATTTGTAGCGTTCCTCCTGTAACTGTGCTTGTTGCATTTATATTTCTGTATCCAAGATCTTGCCCTCCTGTTCCGCCTTCTCTTACAATAATAATAGATCCACCAGAAACAATATATCTTGATCCTACTGACTGTATATCAAATGGATATTGTGTTGTAGAAGTACTTCCAAAAGTTGCAACTTGAAAAATACCTGCTGATTGTTGAAAGTTTGATAACGTATTTGGAGTTGTAGAAAAATATTTGCCGGCAACGTTTATACTTCCACCTGTAAGTTGAACCAAACCTCCATCTGATTGAAGGTCTTGATTTATTGCATTTCCTATTTCTATAATTCCTGATTCTGATATTAAATTTCCAAATAAACTTACACCGCCAATGAATGTAGCTGTAGAAGCCGAAGAACTCATAGTAAATCCTGACTTCTTAGGTATTTCTTTAAATACACCAAAAGGGGTAATATTTTGAGCAGATGTAATTGCATACTTAAAAGTCCCATTTGATAGTGTTAAAAAATCAGATGGTACCGTGAAACTAGATGGATTAACAGTTAATACATTTGTTGTTGAAGTTCCTTTATTAAGAATAATTCTTCCGAAAATAGTACTGGTTCCTGTACCTGAAATAGATTTATTCCCTGCTCTAAAAAATGTGGTAACAGCATTTCGAGTAGTTGATTTATTTAAATCTAATATTCCATTGTTGGTAAGATTTCCATCTAATCTTAAAGTATGTATTGCATCAAATGCATTTACTTCGAATTGGGCATTGGTGTTTATTATTAAGTCTTCTCTTATAATTATATTTCTTGGAACAGTATTATCACCTATTAAAATAGTACTTAAACTTAATAAAGTTAAATCATTACAAAAGGTATTATCATTAATAATTACAGTATGACTTGATCCTATTATAACATTGTCACCTATTGTAGGAACTCCGTTTGGAGTCCAAATTAATGGGTTATTCCAAGAACCTGATCCATTTGTGGTTTTTGAAACTGCATTCAAAGTGGTAGCATTATTTGCTAGTGGGTTACTCAAATAACCTTCTGCAAGTGCAAATACTTTCCAGTAATAAGTAGTACCAGGATATAAATTTATTGCAGAATAGGAAGAGGAATTCGCAGGTATTTCTGCAACGAATTCAAAATTTATATTATTAACGCTATTATAAATTGCAAAGCTATTTTCATTGCTACACCAGTCCACCCAACTTAAATTCATTGTGTTGGAGGTTATAGATAATAAAGATAAAGTACCAGATGTAACAGGAGATGATATAGTTGAAGTAAATCGAATACTAGAATTGGAAGCCGGAATGGTAACTAAATTAATTTGAGGTGTATTCGAGAAAGTAGCACTATTAGCGGTTTGCTGCATTTTCAATTGTGCTGGTGTGGGTATAGAGGAAACCGTAGCGGCATTTATTCCTGATGCATAACTAAATGTGTAAGTCCCGTTAACCATTACACCGTAGTTAATATCAATGATATCTGTTCCTTCATATAATTTTATTTGAAAATTCAAATCTGGAGTGATATTTCCAAAAATTGTCATATTGATCCATTCCACGGTTAAGACTCTATTCGGTTCTGTACCTGTGGTCAAATATTTAATACTCGCACCAAGAGGATCAACTCCTGCTTTGGACATTAAATCATCAAATAATGCTGCAATACCAAGAGTTGTTCCTCCAGGAGTATGGAAATTATCATAAAAATAGGGTCCATTTAAAATAACAGCATTTGATGGGGACAAATCAATATATCCGTTTGTAGAAGCACTAAACTCGGTATATCTCTCACCATTATACCAAAAGTCAAATCCAATTTCGGTTGCTTCACTTCTATTATCATCGAAAATATACAGTGTAGTATTTCTCCAACTATCAAATGGAATTCCTGTTGAAGCTATGGAATTATAGACATTTCCTGTAGTTCGAGTTACTGCATAATTAGCAATACTTTGAGAAAAAGCGTTGTTTACTGACATACAAATTAGTAGTAGTAAAGCGAGAATTAGGCGTTTTTTGGTTTTTAAATTAATGTTTTTCATTTTAGGTATTGAGTAGAGTAAAATCGTTTTGTTGGCTTTTTAACCAACATTTTTTTTGATAATGACGATTTCTACGGCAAGATTTAAAATGAGTTACATGTAATAGAATTTATTAAATAAAATTTTTTTTAATACATTGGTTTACATTATTGAAAAAAATAGTACTAACCCAAAACAAATTTCGATTTAAATAAAACTTACGTTAAATTATTAAAAACAAAAAATATTCTATAAATTATTCATTCTTTTTTTAACTAAATAGTACACTTTAAAACTAATTTTAAATGAACCTTTTCTTCGGATATTGTTCTTTTTTTCTGCATTTTAATTATAGTATTAACACAATATTTTAGGTTAAAAACCTACAATTATCTTAAATCTTTATCATGCTATTTTTGAAATATAAATAACCGAAACTGTTCTTTCCATTTTCTATAATTTTAATTCATTCCTTCTAAAAAGGATAAAGTTTACGTTTCTGCAAACCGTATTCTTCTAAATAGGAAAAATGGTAAAATTTTGATCAACTTCCTCAAAACCCTCTTTTTTTATGTGATTTATCTCTCCTAAAGTATGTTTTTTGATTTCTTTTATAATAGATATGTTTCTTAATAAAATGCTTTATTAAAACTAAATAAGATTTATAAAAAACAAAACGCAATCGATATTTCTAAAAACAAATGTTGAAGACAAACGAAAAATAAAATATTTCGATGAGGTTGATTATCGTACCAACCTGAAAAACCCAACATCCGCAGTGACATGTGAAGAATGCAAATAAGTAGAAAAAAACTTAGGTATAAATTTGATTTTCTTTAATTGAGAATTTATTTGTTAAAAAGTAGACTATATAAACTAAACTGCGAAAAAAGAAGATTAATAAAAATGAAAATAAAAGTTGAATTCAAATATCATTTATCTAAATAAACAACAAAGAATCAATTTTTACTTTCAATAAAATAGTATTAAGCAGAAACTAATTGTTTAGATTTTAATTTTAATGGATCTTGAAATTCTATTGGTTCGTAATTGATTGTTTTTAAAATTTGGTCTTCAAGCATGGCTGCGAAAGCCAAGAAATATTCAATTACATCTTCACGTTTATTTCTTTCTAACCATCTAAAACCGTTTGGTAAAAACTCAAGAACAGACTTATCACTCAAATATTCTATGTGATGAATATCATTAGAATTTATTCCAATCGTTTCTAATTTATTAATAATTAATAGTAATGGAACATTGGAAACTGGGCAAAAGTCTTCAGAAATTTCCGTCCATTCACCAATACTTGCTTGAGCATGTTTAATTATTTCTGCTTTTGAAAAATCAGTAACTACTTGAATTAAATTCCCGCAATTACAGGATCCATGATGTCCCCACGCATAAATAGCCCCATTTTGTAATCTTTTAGCTGTTTCTCTTAATGCAAGAATTAACTCAATACTTGGTTTTGCCATGATTCAAATTTTCAATTACAACAATAATCAATAATTATGGTTTGGAAAAAATAAAAATTTCAAATTGTAATATCATCGATGATTAAATCCAATTTCCGAAATAAGACATAAATTATTTTTATGTATGATTAAATCCTAATGCTTAGCATTAGAAAAAATAGGTCATAGAATTATAGGTAAACTTATTTTGTTAAGAGGTTATTCCGTTTGGCGGAGTGATTTTTTAAAATAAAAATTGTAGAAAACAGGTTTGGATTGTTTGTTAAATGCACTTTAATTAATCTAATGAAGATCAATTAAAAAGTAGAGAAGATATCATATAAGCAAGTTTTATGATTAGCTTTTTTGACGCGCAAATAAATTTATGTTAACCAAAGTTATCCGACTTAATAAGAAGTAAGCTAAGAATTTCATATAGAGAAATACCTACGATTTATAATAGAAAAGATTTTTTAAAAAATCAAATCAAGCACTTAATCAAAACATAAACGACATTTTCTATTCTTAGATATTCAGTAATTTCGAATTCAACAATTCTACTTTATTCAGGAACAACTTGATAAATGATATGTTATGAATAGCAATAAGTACCCAAAAAATGATAGATTCCAATTAAAAAAGATAATGATTTATATCACCCATTTTTAGATTTTATAACAAATGAAAAACTAGTTGCTAACAGGAAAACGAATACGAAAATTAATTTTTCATGATTTTTTGTTTTGATTGAATAATGAATCAAATGTGAAAAAAAAAAAATAACCTGTCGCTTCAATTTATGTTTTGAGACTAATGAAAACAAAAAATGCTACCAAAATACTCAGATTGCAAATAAAAATGGTTTTGCGGAAAGGCTAGGTTTTATTTTATATGGTATTTTAGGCTAAAAATAGATAAAGGTTTAAATAATGGATTAGATATAGGGAAATTGCAGATAGATTTTCAAGAGAAAACTATGTACTTAGTGCATGAAAATAGTTTTAATAAATGGACTATTAAATTATACTGAAAAGAAGAATATAATTTTTTGACCAATGAAA
>JBBQYA010000142.1:0-4537 GCA_038209155.1 Sphingobacteriales bacterium
ATTTGAAGATGCCGAACATCCGTTTGAGTTGGTAACAGTTACTGTATAAGTACCAGGTTCATTGGTAGAAATTGACTGAGTTGTGGCTCCTGTATTCCATAAGTAAGATACTCCTGAAGACGATGTTAATTGAACATTTCCATTGCCTAAAACGCAATAATCTACTGCGATAGAAACTATTGGTAGTGAATTTAAGGAAACAGAAGGAGTTCCCGTCATTTGAATTGTACAACCTGGAGAAGTAGCCAAAACATTGAAAGTAGTTGCTACTGCTAAATTTCCAGTAGGTAAATTTAGATTTGAACCAGTGCCAGCCAAAGGCGTTCCTATAAGAGTATTACCAGAATTATTTCTCAATTGGTAGCTTACACCCAAAATAGAACTTTGAACCACAATAGAAGTAGCAGTGTTTATGCAGATTGTGGCTGCTAAAGCATTCAATGTTCTATTGGTAGAAATCACAACTGTCGCAAAAGTATTATTAGTACACCCTCCATTTGAGAAAGTATAAGTTACCACATAAGTTCCTCCTGTACTTAAAGCTGTGTTTATTGCACCTGTAGTTGAGTTGATTGATAATCCACCAGTAGATGTGTAAGTTCCACCAGTTTGACCCGTTTGTGTAACGGCAGAAGAACCAGAATTAAAACATAAACCACCAGCATAATTGATAGAAGCTGCTGGCCCGTTTACCGTTAATAAGGCAGAATTGGAAGTTAATGTTCCAGAAGTATTAGTAAAAACTGCACGGTAAGTATAATTATTTATAGCTAAAGAAGCATTTGAAACCGATAATGTTCCTGTTGTAAAACCACTATATACTGCTGGACCATCTTGATTTGCTGTAGTAATATTTACAAAACCAGAACCTGAATTTCGCTGCCATCGAATTGTAGGAGTTGGATTTCCTGAACTTGCAGTTGCAGAGAAAGTAGTTCCAGTCAAAGTACAAATAGCTTGATTGCTAGGATTAGTTAAAATTGCTGGAGCAGCATTTGATTCCCCTATTTCAAATTCTCCATAAGTTGTTAAACCTGTTTTTTGCAATTCTGTTGCGCTTGGGAATGTGAAACCTGAAACGTTTGACCATGAAGTAGTAAATTGTCGAAGAATGTAATTTGCTGGTGTTCCAGTATTAGTAGTATTGGTAAAATCGAAATTTGCAGTATAATTTGCTATGACTCCTGCTCCTGTTTTTGTTAGTCTCCAATAGTTTCCAACTTTAGCTGATTGATTAATTCCAGAAGAATTAGTTGTAGGTACATTTTCATTGCTTGGTGTACCTAAAATATTGGAAGCAGTAATTCCTGAAGGTGTTGTAACTCCATTTGTTGAGATGGTTAAAGGAGAATAAATACTTCCGGTACCAATTGGATACACCATGCTTGTAGTAGTTCCAGTTGGAAAAGCTACATTTAAATTACCGTTTATAAATCGTGATGAACTAGCTCCAATAATTGCAGTTAGCGGTGTAGTCTTAGTTAAATTTAAAATAGATACTCCTGTTGTTATAGAACCGTTACTTATTGAAGCAAATGTTAAATTATTAGTTATCGTAATGTTTGTTACTAAACTAAGACCTGCTACACTAGTATTATTATTAGATAAATTATAAAAGGTCGTTCCTCCAGCACCACTAGTAGTTTGAGCAACAGTTCCATTAAAATTTATAGTACTATTATTGATAGTAAAAGATCCTCCATTACGAACCCAATTACCAGCAAGATTATGAACAAAATTACCTGCTGCGAAAATCGAACCGCTATTAAGAGTAATATTTCCTAAAATTGTTAGGGAAGCTAATGCTGTTTTAGTATTGCTTCCACTAATTATTAAATGATGATAAGTTGTGGTCTTTATAGATTGCGTACCGCTTCTGGAATAATTAACTGTATTTCCATTTGCATTAGCTGTCAATGTGGTAATTAAGGAATTATTACGAATAATCAAACTAGAATTAGCTAAATTGATTAATTCACCTGTTCCACTTAAATCATTATTGACAGTTAAAGTGTTGGTATTCGATAAAGTAATTCCCGTAACTGTTACTGAAGGAATGCTTAACGTTCCCGTTAAGGTTTGATTATTAGTATTAAAGGTTTGAACACTAGTATTGGCAGTAAATATTCCGCTATTGGTAATTCCTCCTCTGTAGATTAAAGCGGAGTTTCCAGAATTATTAAAGGTAGCTCCAGCACTTACTGTTAATAATCCAACAAATACTTTTGATCCTGTAGAGTTAGTAAGATTTAACGTTCCAGCAGTGCCACTTCCAACAGTTGTTGTTCCATTGAACGTAAAAGGTAAACCCCCGATAGATAAAGTAGTTGAATTTAATACATTAACATTTCCAGCTACTGTTAAAGAATTTGTTCCTGCTAAAGTTGCCGTACCTGTAACTGTAGTCAATGAAGCACAAGATCCTGCAACGTCCATTGTGACAGTTATTCCTGAATTGATTGAAACTGTTTCTGCTATAGTTGGAATCGCTGCTCCGCCCCAA
Organism: Sphingobacteriales bacterium; assembly: GCA_038209155.1. Taxonomy (GTDB): domain Bacteria; phylum Bacteroidota; class Bacteroidia; order Sphingobacteriales; family Sphingobacteriaceae; genus JBBQYA01. Next base: position 2,504 of record JBBQYA010000142.1, read on the forward strand.
GTTGCAGTATTGCTCCAATTTCCTGAAACCGATGCTATTCTTTGAGCATTAGCAATTAGAAGAAATCCGAAAATGAATAAAAATGTTAATAAGTATCTTTTAATGCAAGGATTAAAAGAAAGTACGTTGGTTTTTTGGAGTGTAAAAAAATTCATATTATTTTATTTAAATGAAATGATACTTATTAAGAATTATAGCATAAGGTTGTAAAAAAACTTTCTACAATGATAAATAAAAAATTAAATAATTAGTGAAAACAAAAATTATAAATCATTGATTATTAATATCTACAAAAATAATTTTACATGAATAATTTCTTAATTTTTAATCTTTTTGTTGTTTTGATTGAATTACTGTTTTTTTTGGGTTTTTTACTCAAAAAAAATAATAAAGTTACAATTGAGATAGCAAACGCATAATACATGAAATAAAAACTAAATCTAAAATCATTATAAAAAAATAATTATGCCTAAAAACCATTATTATTTAACTAAAGATCATTTTTTTTCTGAAATAAAAGGCAAGATTTACTAAAGCAATTAATGCAGGAACTTCCACCAAAGGTCCAATTACGCCTGCAAAAGCTTGACCTGAGTTAATTCCAAAAATTCCTATAGCTACAGCAATAGCTAGTTCAAAATTGTTGCCAGTTGCTGTGAATGCTATAGCTGTACTATTTGAATAATCTGCGCCAAACCATTTACCTATAAAAAAACTAACTACAAACATGATTACGAAGTAAATAACTAAAGGAATAGCAATTCTAATTACATCAAAAGGAAGCTGAACAATTAAATTCCCCTTTAAACTAAACATGATAAAAATTGTAAACAACAAAGCCATCAAACTGATTGGAGAAACAATGGGTATAAACTTTTTCGCGAACCAAACTTTTCCTTTAATTTTTAGCAAAATGAACCTTGATGTGAACCCTAAGAAAAATGGAATTCCTAAATAAATAAATACACTTTCTGCTATTTGAACTATTGAAATTTGTATGTCAAATCCCTTTATTCCAAAAAAAGGAGGCAAAATGCTAATAAAAAAAAATGCATAAATGCTATAAAAAAGAATTTGAAAAATGCTATTTAAAGCAATTAAACCAGCTGCATACTCACGATTTCCTTCTGCAAGTTCATTCCAAATCACAACCATTGCAATACATCTGGCTAAGCCGATTAATATTACACCAATCATATATTCTGGATAATTACTTAAAAATATAATTGCCAAAAAAAACATCAATATGGGACCAATTATCCAATTTAAAAATAAGGATGCAAACAAAACTTTCGTGTTTTTAAACACTTCACCTATTTTCTCATAATTAACTTTTACAAGCGGTGGATACAACATTAAAATTAACCCGATTGCTATTGGGATATTCGTGGTGCCAGTGGAAAAAGAATTTACAAATTCGACTGATAATGGAAAAATATAAATCAAACCGATGCCACTGAGCATGGCTAAAAAAATCCAAAGAGTTAAATATCTATCTAAGAAATTTAACTTTTTTCTTTTAACAGTTGGTGAACATTTATTCGCTACCATATAAAATTTTAACTTTCTAATTTTTGAAATTTAAATAGATTTGCCTATAAATTCTTTTTTAATAAAATCCTTTGCAAAATTTTTAATTAAATCTCTGACCATCCTAAACTCTTGCATAATCTCTTCTTCCTCTCCTTTTGCTTTTGTTGGATCTGGGAAATTATTATGGATTCTTTTTGAGCTTGATGGAAAATAAGGACAGTTTTCTGCTGCATGGTCGCAAACTGTTAAAACATAATTAAATGCAATATCTTGATATTCATCTATTTGGTTAGACGTTTGGTGGCTAATATTAATTCTATCTTCTTGCATTATTGCAATAGCTCGAGGATTTAATCCATGAATTTCAATTCCTGCACTTTTTATTTCTAAATAATCATTCCCGAAATAGCGAAGATATCCTTCCATCATTTGGCTTCTGCAACTATTTCCAGTGCAAAGAATTAAAATAGATTTTTTCATAAGAAATTAATTGCCAGCAAT
>JBBQYA010000143.1:0-4463 GCA_038209155.1 Sphingobacteriales bacterium
CTAAAAGCTAGTGATAAAACGCTAGGCAAAAAGATTGTTTAATTTCAAACAAGTTGGTGAGGTTATCTTACCAACTTGTTATTCATTTATGATAACATTATTTATCTTACAACCATGAACAGACAAACACTCGATAAACTCCGCGGCTTAGATTTTGAATTTCCGGAGAGTTACAATGAAGTAGCAGATATGATTACAGCAAGCAGGCAAAAAGAAGGGGAGAATGCAAGGATTGTAGCCATTGAATTTTTAGAAGATCCGAAAAAAAACAGTGTTAAACCATTTGGTAAAGATTATCAAGTAAATGACTTAATTCAATAATTCATTGTAAAAGTGAAACTATCTACAGAATTTTATGCAAATAATGTAATGGTAGAACTAGATGGCAGAACTTATTCTGCTTACAGAAAAAGTAATGTATTTAGGCAAAAGGAATTTATTGCAGATGTATCTATTGATTTTTCTGATAAGCTACGAGTTGCAGAAGATTTTATATTGAAAGCAAGATTGGTAGATGCGAAGGGTAAAGTAATCCATGAGAAAAGTATAAGTGTGAATGTGAAAAGAGGTGGGAAGTTGGAGGAGATTGAAGGAAACGGAGTATCATTTGACCAATTGAGATTGATATTTGAAGGTGCAAAAAGTGAAGATTTAGGGGAGGTTGTGTCGGCTTTTAACGAGGGCTTGGATTATTTTGAAATAAACAATTGTTTGAGAAAAGCTCATTTTTTTGCTCAAGCGTTAAAAGAAGTAGGATCAAATTTAGCTATAAATGGTCCAGAAGATTTAAATTATCCCACCGAAGCACTAATTAATGGAAGTTGGTACAGTATAGGAACCGACTGGATGCGAGGAAATAAAGAAAAGAAAATTGGTGGTTTTTATAAAAAAGGGATAAAAAAAAGTATAATTAACATACAATATACTAAAAAGCATCCAAACATTGCAATATTATATGGAAGAAAGGATTTAAATAAATATAAAGACAAAGGAGTACAAGCAGCAAATGAGGAGATGTTGGCAAATTATATTTACGGAGGGCGCATAGACTTAGGTAATCGTGGGATTGAAAGTGGAGATGGGTATAAATTTTTAGGAAGAGGAATTATACAACTAACAGGCAGATATAATTACACAGAAGTTAATAAAGTTTTGCAGAAGTTTGAAAAGACAATTAATATTATAGAGAACCCTGATTCAGTTTTTGAAGACAAAAGACTGGCAGTTTTGTCTGCTATGGCATTTTGGAAATGGAAAAGAATAAATGAAGTGATAGGAATTGACAAAGCAGATGAAGTGGTAAATAAAGTTTCAAATATTGTTAATAGTGGTGAGGATGCAGAGGGGAAAGCACTAAGATTGAATTATTTTAAAAAAATTAAGAATAAGTTTTTTGATGTAGATAATTGTAAATTATAAAATGATGCGATGGAAAATTAAATTAGTTTCATTTATAATATTAGTTTTATTTTATTGTAAAGTAAAGTCACAATCTTTAAATCAAAAAGTAATTGATTCCAATATATCATTTACAATTAATTGCTTTAATAATAAAAATGAAATTATTAGATATTATATTGGGAATGGTTATAAACTATACTACGCTAATGCAAATAAAATTAAAAATACAAATTTTATTTTTTTTATTTTTTTAAAAATAGAACCTACGTTTTTATTCCCTGAACATGGTAAAAAATTATTAGTGGTTTGCAAAATTGAAGATGATGAATTGTATTCCATTATAGCAAATGTTGATAATTTAATTCATAAATCGTCAATTTTTGTTTGCAATAACGATGACGATCTATTTGAAAAAATTGTATCTAAAGGACAATATTTTACTATTGAGCAAAGTAAATGCGCAAAATTTAAAAAAAAAATCTTTCATGAATATATAACCTTTAAATATGATACGATGAAAGATGAGTTTTTTTTATATAAATATAGTGTTGTATTAGAATCGCTTCCTATTAAGGAACATGGATTCTCTGGAGAAGAATCAGAAATTGAAACAATTACGGAGAATGATTTTGGCAAAATTAAACTTCAAGATTTTTCTTATAAAACGTTAGAAAAATATTATAACAAATTTCCAACATACATTACAGAATCATTTCAGGAAGAACGAGAATAGTTTAAATGAAATAAACTCATTTAACTAACCATGAACAGTCAAACACTCGACAAACTCCGCAGCTTAGGTTTTGAATTTCCTGAAAGTTACGATGAAGTAGCAGATTTGATTACAACCAGCAGACAAAAAGAAGCGGAGAATGCTAGGATTTCAAAAATTGACATTTTAGCAGACTCAAATGATAAACAGATCAACCAAATTTATAACATTAGAATAACGTTGAATACAAGTTATTATCAAAACGATGTTTTTATCAAGGTAAACGGCATAGAATATCAAGCAATTAGAAAAAGTTCTTTTCTAGATATTAATAAATTTTATGCAGATTTATTTATTGATTTAGCTACTGCGCTGGATAAAGATTCAAAAGTTTTGATTTCTGCTTATTTAAAAAAAAGAAATACGAATGAAATTACATATAGAAATGCAGCTTTAATTCAATTAATTTCTAAACCAACGGATGAAGATGACAAGAAAGTAGAGTTAGAAATAGTAACGATATCAAATTTCAATGAGCTATTTGGAACTAAAAAGTTATTTACACTTTAATATGAAGGTTTATCCTGATGTTTATGATTTAAAAAAAGAAATATTGATTAATAATTTGAATTATTTTATGAAAAAATTTGAAATTAACTCTTTGATTCGTGCTTCCCATTTTTTAAGTCAAATTGAACATGAATCTGCCTACTTTAGTACTACTCAAGAGATTGCTGATGGGAGTAAATACAATAATAGAATTGATTTAGGTAATATTAATGAAAATGACGGTCCTAGATATAAAGGAAGAGGATTAATTCAGTTAACAGGAAAAATAAACTATCAAAAGTTTAGTAATTATAAAAAAACAATTGATAAAAATAGTTTGGATTTAGAAAAAGAACCTAATAATGAATTATTAGCATCAAATATTGTATATGCTACGGAAGCTTCTTGTTGGTTTTGGCAACTATATAAAGGATTAAATCAATATGCTGATGAAGATGATTTAATTTTTATTACATATTCAATAAACGGTGGATTTAATGGATATGATGATAGAAAAAATAAAACCATTAAATTATTAGAAAAATTAAAAGTTAAAAAATCTAATGATTTAAATAAGAAACTGGGGATATACAATGTAAATGATAGTAAATTGTATAATTATTTTGTAGGTATATATTCATGGGCGAGATACTTTGATCCTAAATATGTTAAATTAGAAGGAACGGGAAAGAATTTAAAAGAGGCAATTAATGCCTATCAAAGAAGCATATTCTTATATGATAACAATAAAGTAAAAATTAATTTAGATAATACCAATCGTTATAACAATGCAAAAAATCGTATTAACTCTCTTTTGCTTTCTTTTTAGTACAAATTTATTTTGTCAAGCAGAAAACACCAATAAAATTGAAATTATAGATTTTATTGATAATGATGATATAAAAGATACATTAGTTCAATTAGATTCTACAATAGAAATTACAACTAAAAGAAGAAAATATAAGTTCAAGATTGAAATAAATGAAGTTTTTGGAACAAGCATAGGTATTAATAAAAAAGGTAGTATCTATACTATCACAAGTGGAACAGGAATGGGAAGAGTTGAAAACTATAATTTATTTGATTATGATGAAAATGTATCGAATTGGGTATATACAAAGTCAATTGAAATCTTTTATAATTTTGATTATGGAATTGAACCACTTTATTTTGAGTACACCTATAATGATAGTCCTTTTGTTTCAATTATGGGAGAGGAAATTGAATATAATTTGGAGAAACCCAAAGCTCAAACAATTACTGCCATATTAGACAAAGTTAAAAAAAATAAGAATGTTGAATTGGAAATCTTAGAATACATCTATAATTATGCAATAAATCCTCAAAACTTAATAATTTACAATGATATAGCCTACTATTTGAAAGAATCCGCAATTGGGTTATTAATTTTAGAAGATATTATCAAAAAATTTCCTAACAGAATAGTAGCTTATTTAAATTTAGCCGATAATTATTACAGTCTAGGTAATGAATTAAAAGCAAAAAAAAACTATTTAATATACATCAAATTAATGAAAGAGCAAAACAAAGATTTAACGAGAATACCGGATTATGTTTATGAACGATTGAAAGAGTAGTTTTTTACAACCATGAACAGACAAACACTCGATAAACTCCGCGGCTTAGGTTTTGAATTAGAAATCGGAGAGTAAGTAATTTACTGCGGATGTATTAATTGATTTTTCAAATAATCTACGAGTTGCGGGTAAGAAGGATTCAGATTATGGAGGATTTAAAGGCAGAAGATTTATGCAATTAACGTATGAAAGAAATTACAAAG
>JBBQYA010000144.1:0-4439 GCA_038209155.1 Sphingobacteriales bacterium
AAAAAATGAAAGAGCTAAAATGACATACATGGATCTAATATGCCACCATGGATAAGTTGGCCATAAGAATTCATAGGCTTTGCCAAGCCAAGTAAGGATGAAAAGTAAGGTAGTAAGTAAATATCCAGTATAGTATAAATAGCTTCTATCTCTTAATATTATAAATATAAAAAAATTATAAAAAGCAAGTACAATTAAGCATCCAGATAAAATTCCTAATACCCAATTTTCACTTATGTTTTGCTTTAATAATAATTCAGAAGATTTTAAATTGAAGCCAGCATATAATAAAGTTCTACTTTCACATCGAACATAAAATGTGATGGTGTCTTTAGAATAAAAGGGAAAATATATACTTTTTGGAAACTCGTTTTCATTATTCCTGAATGGATAAAAAGCTCCTATATGTTGTTCAACATATTCTCCATTATTATCTGGATAATAAATTGAGTATTTTTCTGAGCGTTCGGCAAAATCAGAAAAATACCATTTACTAGAATCAATTGGACGTATTATTTTACATTTAAACCATATTGTGGAATTAATGTATTTACCAAAATAATAATTTGGAATACTTTTAAATAATGATTCGCCTTTTTCTTTAATATCATTTATAGTTAATAATTTGCTTTTATCTTCATAAGCAAAAATTGTATCTGAATAATATTCAACATAGGTTTTATTACTTAATTTATTAATAGGAGTTTGCTCTGCTTTAGTGTGTATGCAAAGGCTCAAAAAATAAAGAATAGAATAGACAATTTTAAAACGGTGCATTAGGCAAATCTAATTTTTTATTGTTCAATTTAATTATGCTGGTTTATTGATAATTTAGCTTTAATAGATTTTCTATAATTAATACTTCTGTAAACATATTAAAACTTCCATTTGCATTTTTTGGCCATTCTTCCATTGGCGTGTTCCAATACAATTATACTCCATTTCCATCTGGATTATATAAATAAATAGCTTGTAAAACGCCATGGTCTTCTATTCCTGTAATTGGATAGCTAAAATCAATCAATGTTTTTAACACTAAAATTACATCTAATCAAGTAGGATAGTGGAAAACTATGTGAAATAAGACTGTATTTGATTTTAATGGGGGAATACCGTTTTTTGATTGCCAAGTATTTAGAGCAATATGATGATGGTAACCGCCTGCAGATAAAAAAGCATTATGATTTACAAATCGTTGTGATAGTTTCAAACTCAAAATATCTTAATAAAAACCAATAACTTTGTCAAGATTATAAACTTTAAGATTTTCCTAACCAATATGTTATTTGTCAGGACTAGAATATTTAAACCTTTATTTAATTGATCAATTTTCTTTCGTTTAAAATATCAACAATCTAGGGTTTTTATCTGTTTAAAAATTAAATTAAATTAATGTAATAATGATAAAAGTAGAAATTTGGAGTGATATGGTTTGTCCATTTTGCTATATTGGTAAAAAGAATTTTAATGAAGGATTAAATAAATTTGAGCACAAATCTGAGGTAGAAATAGTTTGGAGAAGCTTTTTCTTAAATGAAAATTTAAATCCTGAAAAAGGAGAAAGTTTAATTCAGAATTTAAAAAGCTCCAAACAATGGACAGACCTAGAAACAAAAGAAGCTTTAGACTACACAACTAAAATGGCAGCTAATTCGGGTTTAGAATTTAATTTTGAAAAGGGAATTGCAGCTAATTCTAGAAAAGCACATGAATTTGCTCATTTCGCTGCTGGTCGTGGATACAAAGAAGAAGCATATGAAGCAATTTTTTCTGCATATTTCACAGAAGGTAAAGATATTGATGATACTGATACCCTTTTGGAAATTTCAAATAGATTAGGTTTAAAAGAAGAAGAAACTATTTATTCTTTAGAAAAAAAATTATTTTCTGGTTCTGTGGATTTTGATTATTATCAAGCACAAACATTAAATATTAAAGCAGTACCATTTTTTTTATTAAATGAAAAATATGGAGTTTCTGGCGCACAACCTGCCGAAGTATTTACCAATATTTTGCAGGATGTCTACACTAAATCGCAAACAGAAATAGCTTGATTTTAAATTGATATTATTACAAAATACATATTTGCTAGCATGAAAATTTTTGGTCAGAATCCAAAAGGAGATCGGTTGGAGCGGATAAAAAAATCATTAAACTATAGTAATGAATTTAATAATCTCGAATATACTCCCATGATGTCGGGTGAAGTAGGTTTTTTTAAAACCTTTAAAGATTTTATTAATAAACCAAAAACTACCAATCCGAGTAAGAAATTACCATTTATAAAACAAGATTTAAAAAACTTTGCCGAACTAAAAAATGCAGTAGTTTGGTTTGGACATTCTTCATATCTAGTTGCTATAGATGGAATTACTATTTTAGTTGATCCTGTTTTTTGTGGTTATGCATCCCCTTTTTCTTTTTTTATAAAAGCATTTGATGGAGCCAATGAATATGATGTAGAAGATTTACCAGAAATCGATTTTTTATTATTAACTCATGATCATTACGATCATTTGGATTATAAAACAATAAAAAAAATACATGCTAAAATCCCCAAAATAATTTGTTCATTAGGTGTTGGTTCTCATTTAGAATATTGGGGAGTAGAATCAGAAAAAATTAATGAATTAGATTGGAATGAAGACTATAATTTAACAGAAAAAATCAAAATTACGGCAACAGCGGCAAGGCATTTTTCTGGTAGAGGGATTAAAAGAGCACAAACGTTTTGGAGTTCTTTTGTTTTAAAATCAAATGAGTATTCTGTTTTTCTGGGAGGCGATTCTGGGTATGGAAATCATTTTAAAACAATAGGAGAGAAGTATGGCCCGTTTGATTTAGCACTTTTAGAATGTGGACAATACAATCTTGCTTGGCATCATATTCATGTAATGCCAGAAGAATTAGTAATTGCAGCAAAAGAGCTAAAAGCGAAAATGGTAATGCCAGTTCATTGGGCAAAGTTTGCTTTAGCGCTACACCCTTGGACAGATCCAATTGAAAGATTAATAAAAGCAGCACAAGAAAACAATGTAGAATTAACAACTCCTAAAATAGGAGAATTTGTAATTATGGATAAAATATATCCTAAAGAAATATGGTGGAGAATTGATTAATTTAATTGATCACAAAAACATTATAATTAAAAATAATTGATTAATTAACAATGCCCTAGCGCATAATAAATCAGAATAAATACAACGATGGTTCCGATACAACCGCCACCTAGTTTACTTGCGCCATATCCGGCAATTAAAGTTTTGAAAAATCCGTTCATAGTATTTTTTATTTTCTTTATTCAAATTAAATGCCTTTAAAAAATAAAGAATTACAAAAAACGAAAAAATCTTTGTTTAATAAGCTTTGGGTTGGTAATAATAAACAACTTCGTAAGATTGTGATTTTAAATTATTGGAAAGTTGACCAATTTTCAAATCCTTAATTTGTGGAGTTGGTTCGCAAACAGTGAATCTTTTTCCCTCATATTCAATTCCTTTTCGATTTTCTTTATCGAAATTAACTGCCATTGTTATATGAGTAGGATACAACATTGCTATCATAGGCAAGTTGTAAATTTCTTTTACTAAATAAAAAAATAAACCTGCTCTATCATCACAATCGCTATGATTATAAAGTAAGGTTTGTTCAGGAGATAATTTTCTCTCTTTGCCAAAATTCTCGACATCATCAACATATAAAAAAGCATAACGAGTAAATCGCATTAAATAATCTACCCCTTTTTTCTGATTCATTCCTTGCACATACTTTTTCAGCAAAGGAATTAAAGATGAATACGTTTGCTTGCTTAACGGAATATTAAAATAACTTTCAAATGGAACTTCTGGATAGTTTTTAAACAATTGTTGCACTTCTTGATTTAGTAATATATTAAAATGATATTCCCGTTCATAAAAATTAAAAGCTAATTTTTCTTCTTTGTAATTTTCAGGTTTGAAATCTGGAATCTCATTTATTTGATAAGAAAATTTAGTATTTGCACCCTTTACAATTAGTTCTATTGGAAAAATTGGATACTGCTCATACAGCATTTTTCCATAATCGTGAAAGTTTAAACAAACGTATTGCTTACCAGAATTTAAATACAATGGCAAATTGAAAATTTCGTCATCACTTCTTATATATAACACAATTTGTTCTTTGCCAAATGCTAATCTTGCATCATATCCGGTATGTGTTAGAAAATACCATTTCATGATCGTATAAATAATGTAGTTCTCTTTTTTAGGAGAAATTTGTTCAGCGGTTTTTCTTATTAATTGATAAAAAAACCAATCATCTAGTTTATTCGCAATCTTGTATTGTTTTAAGTTTGCTATAATATTTAGGAAATCTTCTTCTTTTATATGGGCAATGATTGATTTTATAGCTGTTTCATTTAGAGAATCTAATTTAAGATAATTAGTTTGGGGAGGTGC
>JBBQYA010000145.1:0-4416 GCA_038209155.1 Sphingobacteriales bacterium
GAACTTAAAAAATTTTCTCATCAGATTAAATTCTCTGTTGAGAATTACAAAAACCATGGAGTGAATCTTTCTGAATTTGATAATGCATTAATTGGGGGATTAGGTGGTTCTGGAATAGCAGGCAGAATGATTAAAAATTACATTAGTGATAAATTAGAATTTCAGATAGACGTGGTATCTGATTATTCATTACCCAAATATATTGGAAAACGGTCATTAGTAATTTTAAGTTCTTATTCTGGAAACACAGAAGAGACTATCGCAATGTATCATGATGCAAAAAACAGAGGATGTAAGATTATCGTTTTAACAACTGGTGGAGAATTGTTAAAACTAGCTCAAGCAGATAATATTTTATATTATATAGCAGAAGCAGCTTCTCAACCTAGAATGGCACTAGGTTATCCTTTTACTTACCTTTTCCTTTTATTTTTCGAGTTATTAGGTCAAGAAAAAAAATCAGACTTTTTACATATTGCAGATCGAGTATCTCATAATGAAGATTACATTACTCGTTCGGCAGATTTGTTTAAGACTTTCGCATCAACAGTAAACAACAAATTTGTGATTGTATGCGATCCAGTATTTGAAGGAATTGCTATCAGATTTGCTCAACAAATTCAAGAAAACGCAAAACATGAGGCTTTTGTGAGTGTAGTTCCAGAATCAAATCATAACGTAATAGAAACCTATTATAATGATACAAAGAGTAATTTTGTGTTTTTGAATAGTGGTTTTAATCAGCGCACCAATCTTCGGTTTGCATTTTTAAAAGACCTTTTGAAAAAGCACAATGGAGTGATTGAAGAAATTCATATTTCAGACCAATCTCTTGCGACTATATTTGATACTATTTTTGTTCTAGACTGGCTTTCGTTGCAAATAGCTCATAGTTTAGATGCTGTTTCTAACACAGTTCCAAATATTATGGAATTAAAAGGATTCCTTAGCAATAGATAATTTATAAGAAAATGAAAGTTGCTTTAATTACTGGAATTACTGGTCAAGATGGTGCATATCTTGCTGAATTATTATTAAAAAAAGGATATGAAGTCCATGGTATAAAAAGAAGAAGTTCTCTATTTAATACAGATAGAATCGACCACTTATACCAAGATCCACATGAGAAAAACGTTCATTTTACCTTGCATTACGGAGATCTTACTGATTCTACAAATTTAATTAGAATCATACAAGAGGTTCAACCAGATGAGATTTATAATCTTGCTGCTCAGAGCCATGTAAAGGTAAGTTTTGAAACTCCAGAATATACTGCAAACGCAGATGGAATTGGAACTTTAAGAATTTTAGAAGCAGTTAGGATTTTAAACTTAACCAAAAAAACACGTATTTATCAAGCTTCAACTTCTGAATTATATGGTTTAGTTCAAGCGGTTCCTCAAAGTGAAAGCACTCCTTTCTATCCTCGTTCTCCTTATGCTGTAGCAAAAATATACGGCTATTGGATTACCGTAAATTACCGCGAAGCTTATGGAATGTTTGCAGCAAATGGAATTTTATTCAATCATGAAAGTCCAGTTCGTGGAGAGACTTTCGTAACTAGAAAAATAACCAGAGCTGCGGCAAAAATAGCTTTAGGATTACAGGATTGCCTATTTCTAGGAAATTTGAATGCCCAACGAGACTGGGGACATGCTAAGGATTATGTGGAAGCAATGTGGTTGATTTTACAACAAGATATTGCTGAGGACTATGTAATTGCAACAGGAATTACCACCACAGTTCGAGAATTTGTAAAACTTTCTTTTGAAGAATTAGGAATTCAGATTGAATTTAGTGGAAAAGATGACAAAGAAAAGGGAGTTATAATTGATGTTGATGATTCCAAATTATTAGGGTTTGGAATTGATCCAAATACTTTACATAGAGGAAGAACCATTGTAAAAGTAGATCCCAAATATTTCAGACCTACTGAGGTTGATTTGTTATTAGGAGATCCTACCAAAGCAAAAACTAAATTGGGTTGGGATCCGAAATATACTCTGCCCGATTTAGTAAAAGAGATGGTTTTATCAGATTTGCATTTAATGAAAAAAGATCAATATTTAAAAGATGGAGGTTTCACTACTTTGAATTATTTTGAATAATTCTTAATTTAACCAAAGAGTTTTTTAGCTTTTTTTTAATCTACTATCAATATTTCTTATCAATGATATAGCCTTGAAATTGGCAATCTTTAGTTTCGATTATTTAAATGATATATTCGCAATCAATTTAAAGATGGCTTCTTCAATTTAACCGTGAAAATGAGACTGAAACTTTCCGAAAATATTTTTTTAACTCTATTACTATTATTTTTCTTATTTGCTTTTAGTTTCACCTCTCAAGCGCAAAGTCTAACTTTTCAACAAAAAAACTTTTCAGATGTACGAGTAGATGAGCTTTCTGATCAAGAAATAAATAATTTCAGAATTCAAGCAAACAAAAGCGGATTAAATGATGAACAATTAGAAACCTTGTTGATTTCAAGAGGATTTCGATCAGAGGAATTAATTAAACTACGTGGAAGGATGAACTCAGTAGAAATTAATAAAACTGAAGAATCAAAAAGTCAAAGACCAGAAGTAAAATCTAGAAGTCAGAATGAAAAGTCAAATTTTGGTAATACTGACCAAGAAATTGAAATAATAAAGAGTAAGGTTTTTGGAGCAAGTTTATTCAACAATACCAATTTAACATTCGAACCAGACCTAAGATTGCCAACACCAAAAAATTACGTTTTGGGACCAGATGATGAGATTATCGTAGATATCTGGGGATTTTCTCAACAAAGTTATAAACTAAAAATAAGTACTGAGGGTATCGTTCGGATAGATAGAGTTGGACCTGTAAACGTAAGTGGATTAACGGTTGAGCAAGCAAGCGCAAGAATAATTGGGCGATTAAGCATGATTTATGTAGGAATGAAAGGATCAAATCCTAATACTTTTGCACAGGTAAGTTTAGGTAATATTCGAAGTATAAAGGTTACGCTTTTAGGAGAAGTAAAAAAACCTGGAACTTACACCTTGAGTTCATTATCCACAATTTTCAACGCTTTATATGCATCCGGTGGACCTACAGAAAATGGATCTTTTCGTCAGATCGAACTTGTCAGAAACAGTAAAATCGTTTCAACCTTAGATGTCTATGATTTTTTATTAAGAGGAGATCAAACTAAGAATGCTCGATTGCAAGATCAAGACATAATAAGGATTAAAAATTATGCAAAACGTGCAGAAATTGGCGGTGAAATTAAAAATCCAGGTATTTACGAGATCGTAAAAAATGAAACATTATCTGATCTAATATCTTTTGCTGGAGGCTATACAGATCAAGCTTATACGTTTAGAATTAAGGTAAAAAGTATTACCCTAAAAGAAAGAAAAGTGGGCGATATTGAGTCAATTGATTTTGCTATCTATAAGCCACAAAATGGAGATCAGTTTATTGTAGATAAGATTTTAGATCGTTTTGAAAACAGAGTTAGTATCAATGGAGCGGTTTACCGACCTGGTGAATTTGCAATTTATGAAGGTATTACAGTAAAAAAATTAATAGAAAATGCAGAAGGAATAAAGGGAGATGCATTTCTTGCAAGAGCATCTATTACTAGATTAAGAAACGATTTATCAGAAGAAGTTATCGCCTTTGATCTAGGTAAATTATTAGAGAACAAAATACCTGATATTCTTTTAAAAAGGGAAGATAAAATTCAGATTTCTTCAATTTACGATTTGAGAGAGGACTATTTTTTCACTGTTTCTGGGGAAGTTCAAAAACCAAGTAAGTATTCTTTTGCTGAGGGAATTACTTTAGAAGATGCATTGGTTAGAGCTGGTGGTTTTACAGAAGCAGCATCTAATAGTAAAGTAGAAATATCCAGAAGGGTAAAAGATGAAATTAATGCATCTGGAGGAGTAATTGCGAAAGTATTTCAATTTGATGTTTCTAGAAATTTAGCTGTTGGAGACTCCGCAACGGGATTTATCTTGCAACCTTTTGATCAAGTATCTGTCAGAAGATCTCCCAACTATAGTATTCAAGAAGAGACATTTATCATTGGAGAAGTAAAATACCCAGGAAGTTATACGATCACTAATAAAGATGAATATATTTCAGATATTATAAAAAGAGCAGGTGGTCTCACCGACTTTGCGTATCCAAAAGGTGCATTTTTGATAAGAAATAGTTCATTGTCAGAAGATGAATTTCGAATAAGAAATAAACAAATAGAGCATTTAGAAAAAGTAACAAGAGATTCTCTTTTTACTGATAATAAGGATTCTTTAAGGAATGGACTTGTTGGTATTAGGTTAGAAAAAATTGTAAAATATCCTAAATCAAAATATGATTTAATTTTAAAACCAGGTGATAAAATAAGTATTCCATCTATTATTCAAACTATGGAAGTGA
>JBBQYA010000146.1:0-4399 GCA_038209155.1 Sphingobacteriales bacterium
GCACAATACTTTCTTTTTCATAACCTTTAAAATACTTTTCATACTGAATAGTATCATTTTTAATAATTAAAAAAGCAACTGTATTGTTATTCTCAAGATATTTATCAAAGAGAATATTATTCATTTTTTTTGGGAATTTTCCGTTATTGGTAGAATAGAAATTAAATTTTGCTATGTCTGAATTTAATGGTCTGGACGGAAATTTTTTATAGTCTTTAATGTCTGCAAAATTGTAAAACACAAAACGACCCAATTGACAAGAAGTCAATAATATTGAGGTTATAATGGTAAAAAATCCTATTTTGATAATTCTATTTTTTTTGAACTTAGGTTTCATTTTCTATTGGATGTTTTTGGTTTTAGCATCAGCAATTATGGTTTAAAGTTGGCCGAAAGGAGACAATTTATCTTAAAACTTGATTTAAAAAATTTGACTTTCATTTAACAAAAAAATTTTTATATAACGAAATACAGCCTTTTAGAAAGGATTTTTTTGGAATATTTGCAATATTTCTATCAATATTTTATATTTACTAATCATAAATTTACACGAAATATTAGTCAGCGAAAAATGATGCAGCAAAGGGATTATCTACAAGCCAAAGCCAAATTCCATCTGAGTTTTTACGCATAATATGTGCGGATGCTCCTTGCATTTCCATGATTTTACCTTGTGGGTTTCTAGCTGTCATAGTCCACTTGTCTAAACGATAAATCAGGTCATTACCAATTGGTGAATTTTTGTGCTTATAAATTTTAATATCAGGTTTCATGTTGCAGAGATTATCAACCACCTTTTCTATATTAGCAAGTCCACTAATTGCATTTCCATCCTTGTCCATATATACTGCTTCATGGTCAAAGCAAGTCATCGCATTTTTCAAATTACCTTCCCGAATGCAATTCATAAAATATTCATCTGCCCCATCTGGGTTTGTCCTATCAAAATTTTGTTTCATATCTTATTATATAGATGTAAAAGGGTTGTTTTAAAATCAAAAATAGCATTTGTAACTTAGCATTTGGGTGCGGTTAAAAGTATTGGAAATTATAAATTTAGCACAGGTTTATGAAATAAATGCGTAAGGCTCGATACATTTCGTGATGTGTAGAGCCTTAAAACTCTTTTGTCCAAAATGGTATAATGATTAAATTAAAATTAAGGATATGATTTGAAAAAGCAAACAAATCACTAAAAATATTTATAAAAAAAGAAAAGTTATATAGAATTAGAATATTTCTATAAAACAAAAAGCTTAAATTTATTGAGCTTTTTGCCAATCGATTACATTCCAGACCAAATGTTATAAAGCTAATTGCGGGTTCAGCATTCGAAACCTTTGACAATTCTCTGCAAAAAGGTAAAGAACCGCGTAAGTATGCACTATGTATTTAATAAAAATAAAATTATTGATAAAAAAAGAACCTACTAAATTTCTTTAACTATTTGAAAATAAAAGAATCAGCACGAATATCTACAGCGGATTGGACTATTTTCCTGACTACAAGAAAATGGTCTTTTATTTCTTTAAATGCTGCAGCGTCTGGTAGCAATTACCTCAACCAAAATTCTTTTCAAAATCGATTAAGAGATTTAATAGTCATATTTTAAAAAAAATTTTAAAAAAGATAATCTGAAGAAACTATATGGAGTCAAAATAGTAAATCAGAAAAAATTAGTATAAAAATTCACCAAATTATATTTTCCGAAACAAATCTTTTGTTCAATCGTACCACAGATATTTTTGTAATATCTACGTAATTGTACTTAGAAGAAATATAGTGTTTAAACGGTATAGACTTTAAAATGAATAATAATAATTTTACTATTCTGCTTTTAGTATTTTGATTTACAGTATAATTCATTACTAATCATACCTATGCAATCACATTAAATATATTATTGAAACTATTAGATTGATTTTTTGCGTATACATTGAATATTTTTTTCGTTATATAAATTAAAATTTATGAAGAACTTTTACAAATTACTAATTGTATGGATGCTTCTTTTAGGAATTCATCAAAACACTGAGGCTAAAAATTTATATTCTTTTGCTGCAAATGGCAATTGGAATGTTGCCAACACTTGGACAACAGATGCCTCTGGAACTACTTTAGTGTCTCCATCGGTACCTGCAACAAGCGATTCTGTTTTTGTACTTTTTGGAAAAACAGTTACACTTTCAGCAAATGTTACTACCAATAATCTGAAAGTTGATTTGGCTTCTGGCTCCATTTTAAATTTACAAACTTTTCAATTTACCGCAGTTCTCCAAGAATTAAACGGTTCTGGTAGATTGAGGTTGGCTTCTCCAAATTTTCCGGTAACCTCTTTTAATCCGTTTGTATTTGTAGATGGTGGTACAACAGAATATAATAATACTTCAAATTTTAATTTTTCCAATCAAAGTATTTATAATAATCTCATAATTAATTTAAGTTCTTCTGCTATAGTTGTCACTCAATTAGATGTTCTTACTCTAAATGGTGATTTAACTATTACCCAAGGAACATTTAGAATTAATGATAATGCAGCGACTACAAAACTCGACTTAACAATTGCAGGTTCAGTAACCGTAGCTGCAAATGGAAAAATAAACATTGGAAACGGTGCCACTAATACCAGCACATCTACTACCGTAACAAATGGTGGAATTGCTCCATTTCTAAACTATTATGAACAATTCCACAGAGTAGTTATTGGTAGAAGTTTGGTAAACAATGGTGAAATAAAGTTTACGAATATGACGGCTCCAGATTTCAATAACTTTCCACCACTTACTGGTCTTACAGCTGGTGCAGCGTCTGTGTTTTTTCAAGGCGCACAAAACGACTCTTTAATTTGTAATGGAAGAACAGATTTTTATAATTTAATTATGGATAAAGGAATTAATCAAACTTTTTCCTTAACCATAAAATCTAACAACTATTTTAACTTTCGCCTTTTTGGCGCCAATAATATGGGAGGCTATAATGGTGGTGGAAATCCCAATTTGCAAAAAGCATTATGGCTGAGAAATGGAAATTGTATTTTAGAAAACAGAATAATTATTCCATCTCTTTCAGAAGGTACCGGTGGTGGATCTCCAAATTCTGATTTTTATATACCTATCAATGCCGCATTAGTTATCAATCACCCAGATGTGATTTTATTGACTACAGCTGATAATGCAACAGAAGTTAACCTTGCATATAATGTAACAGGTACAGATGGAACAGGTACAGGAGGTAACTCTTCTTTTTCTGTATATGGAAAATTTACTGTAAATGCTGGGTACGTATCTACTAGAGAATCAGGTAGTTTAATCTATTGGGCCATTCCAGGTAATTCTGCCCAATTTGTGATTAATGGTGGTTTTGTAGATGGTAAGCAAGTTCGCTCGGCATCTGGGGGAGGTGGGTTTGCTTCTTTTATTATGACTGGTGGTGAACTTTTGTTAAGAGGAAGATATACTAGAACAACACCAACAACTTTTGCCCATTTAACGCAAGACAGAACCAATACAGCTTCTAGAGTTGGAAATGGAACTAATGGAAGTTTGGGAACATTTAATATAGATCAAAACGTAAATTCTTTAACAATGTCTGGGGGTAATATTACTATTCTGGATTTGTGTGGGGGTTCTCCTTCCAAAGCAATTGAGATTAATGCCTTAGCTTCCAATGTGAATGTAACCGGTGGAACTTTCACAATTAAAACTCATACAACTTCGAATGCTGACAATAATTATTTTATATCTGCAGATGGTAGAATTAATAATTTAATCATACAAAGAGTAAGTGGATCAACCTATGTTGCCCAGTCTAATATATCGGGTAAAGGAGGAGTAACTGCTCGTTTAACTCAGCCTTTAAGAATTCTAAATAAAATGCATCTGATTAATAATGGTGAATATAGAAATATCAATAATCTTCCATTATTTATAGGTGGAGATCTAGAAATTAATTCAGGTAGCGTATTTGATCCAGGACTAAGTTCTACCACCTTTGAAAATTTTCTTGGATTTGAGAGAAGTGCCAGTTTAATTAATAATGGAACCATCACTAATGGCTTTAATAATCTAATTATTAATAAAAGCAATGATACCCTTATCCTTGCAGGAAGCGAGACTTTATATGTTGTAAACAATGATTTGAGACTTCAATTAGGAAATTTATTAGATAATGGTAAAACCCTAAATGTTGTTAGAAATATTACAAATAATGCTACACATGCAGGTTCTGGTAAAATTTCATTAATTAGTTCAACTCTTGTACAACAAATAACTGGAGATGGAAATGGGCAGTTTGGTAATCTTGAATTAAATAACACTGGCGGCTCTTCTGGTTCAGTTCAAATAGAGATGCTGGCTCATTGTAAAATAAATGGAAATTTAACTTTAACTTCTAATAGAAT
>JBBQYA010000147.1:0-4382 GCA_038209155.1 Sphingobacteriales bacterium
GTAGAATAATAGTTGATTGTTTTAAATTAAAATATTGGGAAATGTTCGTCTAAAGCAAAAAACTGATTGCAATTCCGCCAATTATTTAATTTCGAAAAATTGGCAAAAGGTGTAGAATAATAGTTGATTGTTTTAAATTGTAATATTGGGAAATGTTCGTCTAAAGCAAAAAACTAATTGCAATAGCGCCAATTATTTAATTTCGAAAAATTGGCAAAAGGTGTAGAATAATAGTTGATTTTTTTAAATTGTAATATTGGGAAATGTTCGTCTAAAGCAAAAAACTGTTTGCAATAGCGCCAATTATTTAATTTCGAAAAATTGGCAAAAGGTGTAGAATAATAGTTGATTTTTTTAAATTGAAATATTGGGAAATGTTTTTCTAAAGCAAAAAACTGATTGCAATTCCGCCAATTATAATCAACCAAGGAGGTATTTTGGTAAATGTTAACAGTGAAAATGTGAAACCTATAATTAATAAATTGATGTAATTTAATCCAACGGGTTTTAATAATAAATAAAAAGCTGCGAACACAAATCCAACAGAAACGGCATTGATTCCTTTCAAGGATTGCTTGATCATTTGTATCTTTTTTAGATTTTCCCATACGGGATAAATAAATAAAATCAAGATCATGCCTGGCAAATTAATGGCAACTACAGCGATTAATGCTCCCAATAATTGACCAAAAATTCCATAATTGCGCATGGTTATAGAACCTATAAAGGATGTAAAAGAAAATACAGGTCCAGGGATTGCTTGCTGCAAAGCTACTGCTGAAAGAAATTCTTGAGCAGTTAAATAATTTTTTAATTCTACAAATTCTGTATAAAGCATTGGAATTAAAACCTGCCCGCCGCCAAATATTAAAATTCCGTTTCGATAAAAATTTTCAAATAATCTAACTGGCAAACTAAAAAATGAAGTTCGATTAATGATCATTCCTAAAATAGCAAAAAGCAATAAAATACCTATAAATAATAAAGTCTTTTTCCAATTTATTTTAAAAATGTATTTTTCCTCATTAGGTTCTATTTTATTGAAAACCGCTGCCAACATACCTCCTACGAATAATGTAATCGGAAAAACATAAGGATTTCTAAAATAAATAGTTGCTAAAAAAGAAAATAAAGCCAATAAAAAAACCCAGATTGATTTTATAAAAAGCAGTGCGAGTTTATAACCTGAATATCCAATAATCCCAACAGCCATAGCCTGAATTACTTGCAATCTTGCTTGTGCCGCCGTTCCTAAATCAAAATACGAAAAGCAAATGGCTGCAATGGCCATTAGAGATGCAGAAGGTAAAATCCATATTAAAAAAGATAAAAATGCTATTCTGTAGCCCCCAAAATGAAAAGCTATGGCAATAAGTGTTTGTGTGGATGCTGGACCTGGCAACATTTGGCAAAGAGCGTTGATCTCCACCAATTCATTTTCAGTAATATATTTTCTTTTGCTAACAAATTGTCTGAGCATTAAAGCCAAATGAGCTTGCGGTCCACCAAAAGCTGATAAGGTATAGGAAAGCACATCTCTTAAAAAAATAATTTTTCTTTTATTCAAAATACTATTTCTAATCGAAATTAAAATTTATCTTAAAAACTGATTCCAGCTCAATCATCTGCATAAGGATCATTCATAATTAAATAAGCAGATTTTAATTCAGATAATGCATGTTCATTTTTGAGTTTAGATGCCATCAAAATACCTTTTTCATAAATCTGAGCGGCATTCTCCTTCTCCCTCATCATCTCATACAGTTTAGCAAGATGATAATAATTTCCAACATATTCAGGATCGGAATTCATGACCTCTAAATAATATTTTAATGCCTGAGAGTGATTTTCTAATTTTAAATATTCAGTTGCTATTGCATACTTTAAAAAACTATCGTTCGGCTCTGCCTTCAAAAATTCAATTAAGCTTTCTAGTCTATTATTCATTTCTAATTTGATCTAAATTATTTAGTTTTGTAAAAAAATAAATTTTATGAAAATATTGGTTTGCGTAAGCAATGTACCCGATACCACCACAAAAATAACTTTTACTAATAATAATACAGAATTAAACACTGCTGGTATTTCTTATATCTTAAATCCGTATGATGAAATTGCACTTTCACGTGCTGTAGAACTTACAGAAAATGATAATGGAACGGTAACAGTAATTAATATTGGCGAAATAAATACAGAACCTACTATTAGAAAAACTCTTGCTATAGGTGCAAATGATGCAATAAGAGTAAATGCCAAACCAAGAGATGCTTATTTTGTTGCTCAACAAATAGCAGCGGTAGCCAAAGCAAATAATTATGATATTATACTTACTGGCCGCGAATCTATTGATTATAATGGATCTCAAGTAGCAAGTATGGTAGGAGAGTTTTTGGATATTCCATCTATTAATAGTGTGAAAAAAATGGATGTAAATGGTAATACTGCTGTTTTAGAAAGAGAAATAGAAGGCGGTAAAGAAGTAGTAACTGTGAATTTTCCGTTTGTAGCTAGTGCAACAGAGGGAATGGCAGAATGGAAAATACCTAATATGAGAGGAATAATGGGTGCAAGATCTAAGCCTTTGCAAGTAATAGAAGCTGTAGAAGTTCCGATAAATACCAATTATATTTCTTACGAACAGCCTAAACCAAGAGGACAAGTGAATTTGGTAGATAATGCCGAACCGCAAAAATTAGTAGATTTATTACACAACGAAGCAAAAGTATTTTAACCTAAAAAATATGTCAGTATTAGTATATGTAGAGAATGCAGAAGGAAAATTCAAAAAATCAGCTTTTGAAGTTGTATCCTATGCGAGTGAAATAGCAAAAATAGCTGGAACAAGCGTAACTGCCATTTCAATTGGCGATGTTCAAGAAACAAATTTGGCAGAACTTGGCAGATTTGGAGCAAAGAAAATTTTGAATGTAAGTAGTGAGAAATTAAAATCATTTGTAAATCAAGCTTATGCATCCATTATAGCCGAAGCTGCAAAATCAGAAAACTCGACCACCGTAATAATTGCAAATACGTTTACTGGGAGAGGATTAGCGCCAAGAGTAGCCGTAAAATTAGAAGCAGGATTGGTAGATGGAGCTATTGAACTTCCAACCTTTGCCGGTGAAACTTTAACCATAAGAAAAACTGCATTTTCGGGAAAAGCATTTGTTAAAGTAGAATTAACTTCTAAAATTAAAGTCATAACCTTAAATCCAAATGCATTTAAATTAATTGAATCTGGATTAGACGCATCCATTGAAAACTTTGCTCCAACTGTAAAAGATTCAGACTTTAAAATTATAGTTGGCGAAATAGTAAGAGCAGCCAATAAGGTTTCTTTACCCGATGCGGAATTAGTAGTATCTGCTGGTAGAGGTTTAAAAGGCCCAGAAAACTGGAAAATGGTAGAAGAGTTAGCCGATTTATTAGGCGCAGCCACTGCTTGCTCCAAACCCGTTTCCGATGCAGATTGGAGACCACATTCCGAGCACGTAGGTCAAACAGGAATTGCAATAAGTCCAAATTTGTATATTGCTATTGGAATTTCTGGAGCAATTCAACATCTGGCAGGTGTGAGTTCATCTAAAGTAATTGTAGTAATAAATAAAGATCCTGAAGCACCTTTCTTTAAAGTAGCAGATTATGGAATAGTTGGAGATGCCTTTGAAGTAGTTCCAAAATTAATAGAAGCAGTAAAAGCTTTAAAATCTCAAAATTAAAATTGTTTATACACCAAGGTTTTTATACTAATCCGATCTGAGAATGGGTGAAGTGAACATGAAAAAAATCAAATTAGATATAGTTGGACTTTCTTATAGTCAAACTCAAACAGGTGCTTATGCCTTGGTTCTTGGCGAAGTAAGTGGCAGAAGAAGACTTCCAATTATTATTGGAGGTTTTGAAGCTCAGGCTATTGCCATAGAAATTGAGAAAATGACACCAAGTCGACCGCTTACTCATGACTTATTTAAATCATTTGCAGATGCTTTTAAAATACAGGTTCAAGAAATTATTATTTATAATTTATTAGATGGTATTTTCTTTGCAAAAATTATTTCATTCGATGGCAAAAAGCAAGTTGAAATAGATGCAAGAACCTCCGATGCTATTGCATTGGCTGTACGATTTGAATGTCCAATTTACACCTACGAATTTATTTTAGCATCCGCAGGAATCGTAATAGAAGGCAATGATTTTGTTTTTCTGGAGAACTTAGAAAACAAAGAAGATGGCGTTTTAGCAACCAAAGGAGTCAATTATTCCACTTCTAATGATCAGGAATTAAAAGATCTTTTGAAAAAAGCATTGGAAGAAGAAGCTTATGAAAAAGCAGCTCGAATTCGCG
The DNA here is from genome assembly GCA_038209155.1 of Sphingobacteriales bacterium. Classification (GTDB taxonomy): domain Bacteria; phylum Bacteroidota; class Bacteroidia; order Sphingobacteriales; family Sphingobacteriaceae; genus JBBQYA01. Next base: position 4,346 of record JBBQYA010000147.1, read on the forward strand.
ATGAAATAGCAAAACGAAAAGCTTAATTTTTTAAATA
>JBBQYA010000148.1:0-4349 GCA_038209155.1 Sphingobacteriales bacterium
TCTAAATGCTTTGCAGATTGAGCCACACATTTCTCATTTCACGTTAGAAGAAGCTTTGGAAATGATCGCTAAAATAAAACCCGAAACTGCTTATTTGACGCATATCAGTCACCGATTAGGAAAGCACAATGAGGTAAGTTCAGAACTGCCTAAAAATGTTTTTTTGGCGTATGATGGTTTGGTTTTGGAGATTTGATCCTAAGAACCAACCTATGAATATTATTGAAAACGCTTTTGATTCAGGAATTATGTTTGCAGCATCTATTTTTGGAAAATTGATAGCTACTTTAATTCCTCTTTATTTTATTAAAAGAGTCATTGAAGACTACAAAGAAAGTCAATATTCTTTTTTTGAATTTACTTTAACAATAGGAATATTCATCTTAACTATATTATACTCTTTTAAAGTACCTTATATTTATTTGATAATTTTTATCCTGATTTTTATTCTTTTAATTTCTTTAACATATAAGTTTTACCTTATGGCAATTAGTAATAAGCTTCAATTTGTTAAATATCTAACTCCATTATATTTTTTAGGATTTGCTTTTATTTATTCGCAAAGTTTAATAATAGCAGGTGGTTATATCCCCATTCCTTTAATTTATTATATATTTTTTTAGTTTTAATTATGCCATACTTTATTTATTTATTAATATTTAAAAATGTGACTAAACTAACTTCAATACTTTATAGCCTGTTTGTGTTTTCGTTGTATTTATATTTATGTACTGTAATTGGTCTTACTAAGCAATAATGTATTAGAGATGAACGATTATTACCCATTTGGACTGCGCTGGTATAGTAATGGAAACCCCTTATACAAATACAAATTTGGAGGCAAAGAATTACAAACCGAATTAAACTTAAACACCTACGATTTTCATGCTCGGCAGCAAGACCCGCAATTGGGTTGGTTTTGGGGTGTAGATCCGATGGCGGATGAAAGGGTAAATTTATCTTCTTTTAATTATGTACAAAATAATCCAATTGGAAGAGTAGATCCAACTGGGATGTTGGATACTGATTTTTTAAATAAAAAAACTGGAGAAACTCACCATATTGAAGATGGAATTAATCAAATTGCTATGGTGGATGACGAAACTTTTGGTAAAATAAAAGAACTAAATAACAATTGGAATCTTAGCTGGGATAAAGATGAAACAAACTTTTATTTTAAAAGCATTGAAAATTCAACTCTATTTACACCAAATGAATTTGGAATGTTTCAATTCCCAGAATCGGGAACTGGCTTCGGTAGATACACAACCGAAAGTGGTAAGAATAATGGAAACAATGAAAATTATTCTGTGGGAGGTGAAAAACATACGACTGATAATTGGGCTAGTAGCGAAACATTTTTAAGTTTTTATAAAACTATACAAGACTTTTATTCTGTCACAGGTGTAACAGTTCGTTATGGAGATATTTCAGCATATAATCCTAAGATATACTTAGGACATAGTACACATTACACAGGGAAATCAATAGATATTCATTATTTTGATACAAAAGGTTCAGAACTAAGAGGCACTGGAGCTTATGCAGGTGCTAGTATTGGACTGGTGAATAATTTTTTTCAGCATTCACAGAATAATGGATTTACAAAAAATTATTCTTATGGTAATAGATTTAATCATATTGGAAATAATAATCAAAACCTTCATAAAGATCATTTACATATAGGCCGATGAAAATATTTAGCTTATTATTCTTAATAATTTGTTCATGTACAAATATTAAAAGAGAACAAATCAAACAATTATCTAAGAAAAATACTTTTTTGGTACAATTAAATTGCAATTATCAAAGTAATACTGTTGACATAGGCATTGGTCTACTGCTATGGGACGGTATTTGTAATACAAACCTTAAATTGTTTGGGAAGCCTGATTTTAGTAATATAATTCTATCTTCGAATTTCTGTGAACCAATTGATAGAATATGCCCGTTGTTTTATAAACAAGATTATGGTATATTTCACTTTGTTGTTTTAAAAAAAATCAAGAATGGTTATCTCATATCTTATAATAGTGGTAATAAACAAGCCTACGTACCAAATAATGAACACCAAGAATTTGTTGATTGGAATAGTTTTCTGACAAAAAATGCAACTGGAGTTCGTCAAAAAAATGGAACTGAAATTTATGAAGTCATTTCTGTTAATGGAAATTTTCTAAAAGTTAAAGATGAAAATAAAAAGGAAAAGGTAATACGCTGGAATGATTCAGGGAAGTTGTTAATTGAAGTAACATTATTAATTTAAAAAAAGACAGGGATACACGCTACTACACGATTTAAACATGTGGTTTTGTGATTTATAATAGTTAGTTTTTTTTGCTTTATCCTTTAAAAAAATATTATTGCGTACCTCTTTTTAAAGTCTAGTATCAAAGTCTCTATTATAATTATTACCTACAGTTTTTCATTTTAGTATTGGGTTTTTAAAATGCTGTGGTTTCTTATTCCTTAAATTTTAGATAAACGTGATGTATTGAAGTTTAATAGAAGAAAAAAGTGGCTCACTGCTAGCCACAGAAGAAGGAATCTTAGAAAGTTTAGCCTTAGAAAATTTAAAGGCTGAACGTGACGGATTTTTGTACATATTTGTTGCCAACGAAACCACCGCACCTATAGATTTCGATAATTTAATAGTGATACACAAAACAGGACATGTATTAGAAATGAACGATTATTACCCTTTTGGTATGCGCTGGTACAATAATGGAAACCCATTGTACAAATACAAATTTGGAGGCAAGGAATTACAAACCGAATTAAACCTAAACACCTACGATTTTCATGCTCGGCAGCAAGACCCGCAATTGGGTAGGTTTTGGGGAGTAGATCCGATGGCGGATGCAAGAATAAATTTATCTTCTTTTAATTATGTACAAAATAATCCAATTGGAAGAGTAGATCCAACTGGGATGTTGGATGGATCTAGTGAAATGAATGAATACGGAGATAATATTTCAGCTCGAAGTTATAGTATAGCACAGTCCAGATTGAGGGGAGGTTTTGGATCTGAAGAAGAATTTGAGACAATGTATCAATATGAAAACCAATTATTGGTAGAAACTCAAACTACAGTTTCAGTTGGAGATCCGACGAAAGTTGTAGATAAGGTAGACAAAGCAACAACAATTGTAGGTGGTGGAATAGGCGTTTTACAGGAAGGAATAAATGCACAATATAATAGTAGTTCTATAACTTCACAAATCTGGAATTCTACAAAATATTCAAAAGCGACGACTTTTTTGAGCGGAGCGGGTAAGGTAGTTGGAGCAGCAGGAAATATTGCTGGAAGTGTAAGTTTGGTTTTAGATTTCCAAAAAACACAATTAAGTAATAGAAATCCAAATAAATTATCATATGAAAAGTTTAGTTATCGTGCATCAGGTTTTGCTGCAGCTTTAATTGCAACTGCACTAATTACTGGTCCAACCGGAGCAGTTGTGGGAACATTAATAAACGGTGGAACTTGGGCTGGTGAGAAAGCTTATGACGGTGTTAAATATTTTATAAATGAAGCAGGTAAGGGTTTAGCTAATTATGAAAAAGGGTGGATTCCAAGTCATTAAATATGATTCTAAAAAATAGCTTAATAAACCATTTTAAAGCTCTTGCAGTTTGTTTATATTTAGTTTTATTTGCATTATTAGTAATATTTTATTTAACTTTTAATTTTGGATTTAACATTCAATTGATTAATTTTTATATAGCTTATTTATCAATTAATATAATACCTGCATTATTTTTACATCTTCAATACTATTTAATTAATAAAAATACAGAAATAGAAATTCTTAATGGCGAAATAATTCTTTCTGAAAAAAATTATACTTTAAAATTCGATAGAAATGATATTTTAAGTATAACAATTTATATGACAAAAAATGTTTCAATTGGAAGTAACTTACAATTTTTGGCATTTGAAAGCTATCATTTTGCACGTATTAAAGTAAAAGGAGCAGAAAATATAATTATAACTAATTTAATAACACCAAACGTTGAGTTAGCAATAATGAAATTAAATTATTCTGAATATCAAATTAAAAGAAAGTTCTTTTGTACTTTGTTTTGGGATTGAATATATTAAAATTTAAAATAATTTTTATAACTGTTTTAGAAAAAGAAGTTTTAGATTCACTTTTATTAGAAAACTTAAAAACAACACGTGACGGTTTTTTATATATTTTTGACATCAACGAAACCACCGCACCCATAGATTTCGATAATTTAATTGTGATACACAAAACAGGAATAGTATTAGAGACGAACGATTATTACCCATTTGGTATGCGCTGGTACAGTAATGGAAACCCATTGTACAAATACAAATTTGG
>JBBQYA010000149.1:0-4270 GCA_038209155.1 Sphingobacteriales bacterium
CGTTACCAGCAAGCGTAAAGACCGACAAGACAACCCTCAACTTGACCGTTAGACATCAAAAATACTGGAATAAATACCGACCATCGGGCAGACTTTTTGCCGACAGAAAAGCCGACCGCTTCGTGTTTTAATTTTTCCCCGAGCGCACAAAAAATTTAAAATTCTTTACCTGCCCACATTGGCACATTTGGTTCTGCCCCCACCTGCAAGCCGACACAAAGGCAAAACCAAAAGAGCCAATTTTCCCAGCGCACCATAGGGTGTTAATAATATTTTTGACAACAAAGTGAATTTTATGAAGAATACTTTTATATTTGACACAATTGTCAAGAAACATAAATCAAGATGCAAACAGAAAATTTAGGCGACTATATTAGACAGCTAAGGGAGCAAGCAGAAATGCCATTAAGAAAACTTGCTGCATTGCTCGACATTGACCAAAGTACACTTAGCAAACTGGAACGTGGAGAGAGGCCTGTAAACCGACAAATGCTTCCGATCATTGCAAAAACTTTTAAAGTGGACGAAAAGGAGCTTGTTATAGAATTTATGAGCAAACAAGTTGCTATCAAACTATCTACCGAAAAATATGCCCCTGAAATATTAATAGCTGCTGAAAAAGAACTAAAATATATAACCAAGAAAAAATAACAATGAAAGGAGTTTCTTTATTTTCAAGTGCTGGCATTGCAGAAACCTACTTAAAAGACGTTGGTGTCAATATCCTTACTGCAAACGAATTAGTTGAAGATAGAGCTAATTTGTATAGAGCTATTTATCCAGAATCAAAAATGATTACAGGGAATATTTTAGATGATCGCATTTATAGAAATATATTAAGTAGCTCCGGAAAGAAAGTTGACTTTTTAATTGCGTCTCCGCCTTGCCAAGGAATGAGTGTGGCGGGAAAAAATAGAAGTTTAACAGAGATGCTAAATGATGAGCGAAACTATCTTATTTTTAGAATAATTGATTTCATTTCCCAAAAATCTCCAAGTTTTATTTTAATTGAAAATGTTCCGACATTTTTTAAAATCGAACTTCCGTATAAAGGCAAGCTATATAAAGTTGTTGATATTTTAACGCTTCTTTTTAAGGACAAGTATATCATAGAATCGGATGCCTTAGATGCATCAAATTATGGCGTACCTCAAAATAGAACGAGAGCAATAATTAAATTATATAAAAAAGGTTTAAAATGGGGCTGGCCAAGTTCAGAAAAAAAAGTAACTGTTGAAAAAGCGATTGGAAAACTACCAAGTTTAGAGGCTGGTCAAAAATCAAAAATAAAATGGCACGTTGCAAGAAAACATTCAGACAAACATATTTTATGGATGAAGCATACGCCAACAGGGAAGTCTGCATTTGAAAATTCTAAATATTACCCCGTAAAAGATAATGGAGAAAAGATTAGTAGCTATATGACAACCTATAGAAGAATTAATTGGGAAGAACCAGCTCCAACCATCACTATGAGAAATGATGCGATAAGTTCCCAATTAAATGTTCATCCAGGAAGGTTAATCAGTAAAGGGATTTATTCTGACGCAAGAGTACTGACACCATTAGAATTAATGATTTTATCATCTCTTCCGAGAGATTGGAATATTCCCGATAATACAAATGAATTACTGATAAGAAAATGTTTAGGAGAATGTATTCCTCCAATAATGATAAAAAAAATAATCGGTCAAATAAATAGTTAAAATGACTCACAGGGTAGAAAGAAATAAATGGATTCTTTATCGACACACGAGTAGTTTTGATATAATTACCGCAGTTGCAGTTAATCTAAAATACTTCTCAAAGACATCCATAACAAAAAAGGACAAATTAGATTTACTTAAAAAGCTTCGCACATTATCATACTACAGGGAAAGGAATCCCGAATTACCACTAGATTCAATAAATCATAGAATAAATACGCTTGCCTATTTTATGTTCGGTTATAAAGACAAAATAGATGGTCAAGATCGTTTTTTATTCAGTCCATTGGGTAATCTCTTTTTGAAACACGTAGAGAATAAAGAAAATTTAAGTAAAATATTTTTCACAATGCTTTGGGCTGTTCAGTTTGAACATCCTCATGGTGGTTCAGACAAATCCTTTAATCTTTTTCCTTTCCGTCTTGTTTATAAACTTCTTTCAGACAAAAGACTCAACAAAAAATTATTTGCTTTTGAAATGGCATATTTGGTTGTATTTACAGAAACTGCAACTGAAAAAGGATACGAGAATCTCGTACAGAAAATTTTAGATATGAGAACTTGGTCAGATTCAAAGATTGAAAAAAAGTTTTTAGAAGATGTTCATCCATATGTAAATGCCACTTACGAATGGGACTATTATTTAAGTAGACTGTTTAAGGATGCAGGAGTAATTGATATTGAGGAAGGAGCAGTAATATGTAAACTACCTCATGGCAAAAGTACTTTAAGAAAACTTACAAGAAACTCCGTTTCCATTTCCTCCGAACTTCAAGATTATTGTAACCGTCTTCTAAAAAAGTATCCATTTGATGAAGCTCCACTCCGTCTTGACGATGCGGAGAGAATGAAGTTGGATGTGATAAAGGAAATTTACAGTTTCTACCCAATAGAACTTTTAAAGGAAATTGGAGAAGCTACAGACGATTTAAAACTTGAACTACTTCGCTTACCTAAAATTATAGAACAGTATTCAAACAATACTGATGGCGCAGAGGCTTATTTATTTGAAGATGCTTTAGTGGATGGCTTTAATATGTTTTTTAATGTTGAAGCGACAAAAATTGGTGGTGCAGGAAACACCGACATTGAATGCTTGTACCTGACAAAAAAGAAAAAATTTGCCGTTGATGCAAAATCAACAAAAAACAAACTTTCGGGAATAAGTTCTGGGCGGTTAGAAGGACATCGAGCAAAAATTGGTGGAGTGTATTCAATTGTTGTGACCCCTCGATACGTCCCTGCGGTATTACAAGATATTCAAACAAGTCCTATAGTTATAATCAGAGCGAGTACATTTTCAGAATATTTATATAACTGCATCGACAATAATGTGAGGGAAATAGATTACAAAGACTTTGACAATATTATCATTAATAATTTAGGGAAAGATATTAGTAAGAACATTTCAGACCTTACAATTGGAAGATTTGGAACAAAAAGTTAAGAGCGATATGATTACAATTACAAACGAAAATAATATGGAACTTATGTCAAGATACCCTGACAAGTATTTTGATATAGCAATAGTTGATCCTCCATACGGAATTTTGAATAAAACTAAACGTGGCGGAGACCATAAATTTAATATGTCCGAATATTCCAAATGGGATGTTAAGCCCGATATTGAATATTTTAATGAATTGTTTCGTGTTTCAAAACATCAAATAATTTGGGGTGGCAATTATTTCGGTCATTTATGGACTAACAGTCCATACAATAAAGGTTTTATCGTTTGGGATAAAAATCAACCCGAGTCATTAAATAATTTCTCAATGGCAGAAATGGCTTGGTCTTCATTAGACAAGCCTTCAAAAATTTTCTATTACAGTGTTAGAAAAAATAGAAATAAAACACATCCTACACAAAAGCCAGTAGAACTGTACGAATGGCTTTTAAAAATGTATGCAAAAAAGGGAGACAAAATATTAGATACTCATTTGGGGAGTGGAACTATTGCCATTGCTTGTTATAATGCCGGAATAAATTTAACCGCTTGTGAAATTGATAAAAATTATTTTAAAAAATCTCTTGTCAAAATAAAGGAACATTTTCCCAAAATAGAAATCAACACAAACGTTCAAGATGCCTTTGCAATTAGCTTTCCAAATGAAGAAAAATTAAAAAATGGAGCAAGTGTTTTATATAAAGAACAAGTTGAACAATTAAAGTTATTCAAAGAAGCAAGAGTGAAATATAAAAAAACTTTAGCACTGGTGTAAGCACATTTACAATTCGCTCAAGCAAACGCACGACCAAAAATTGCAAAAGAGCTTCCACCTTTCCAACAAGAAAGAATTTCAAATTTTTTCTCCAACGCTTTAAAAATAATTAAAACACACGACACTCCAGCCAACGAAAAAAGGGTGAAACACACGGCAGACAATGACTTTAACCACTCGACAGACAGAACGCCAGCTGGTAACAATTAGCCGAGTAGCGAAAAGCCCCCTTACAAAAGCCCAATAGATGCACCGCTCTATTGGGCTTTTTGTTACACGGTGTTGACTGACATCCGGTTTAGCTAGGTGGTTTTGTATCCTTTGTATTTATTTTGTTGGGCA
>JBBQYA010000150.1:0-4078 GCA_038209155.1 Sphingobacteriales bacterium
AATATCTACCTCCATCCACATTCTAGAATATGATCATTCACCATACCTATAGCTTGCATGTGCGCATAGCAAATAGTAGATCCAAAGAATTTAAAGCCTCTTTTCTTTAAATCTTTGCTTATGGCATCAGAAATTTCAGAAGTGGCTGGTGCAGTTTTATAATCAATATGAGAACTAATTAAAGGATTATTTGATGGCATAAAACTCCATAAATATTGATCAAAACTTCCTCTTTCTTTTTGAATGTTAAGAAATATTTTTGCATTACCGATTGCAGCCAGTATTTTGCCTTTGTTTCTAATAATTCCTGCATCATTCATTAATCGCTCAACATCTTGCTCTGTGAATTTTGAGACTATTTCTGCATTAAAATTGGCAAATGCCTTTCGGTAGTTTTCTCTTCGTTTAAGCACCGTGATCCAACTTAAACCTGCTTGTGCACTTTCTAAAATTAGAAATTCAAAAAGTACATCATCATCATGAGTTTCTTTTCCCCATTCTTCATCATGATATTTTATGTATAGTGGATCGGTTCCACACCAGCTACATCGAATCATGTTTAATTAATAATTTAAATCCTAGTTTACAATCAATTTTACTAAAATGGCGATTAATAAAAAAATGAAAACTAAAGCAAATAATTGGGTTGTTGGATGAGTAAAATTTAATGTCCAGCCTAATTGTTTAAGTTTTTTAGGTATAAATATTCTTCTATCTTTTTTATTAAAATAAAAAACTCCACCTCTCCAATTTGAGTTATCACTTCCCGTTATTTTTTTTACTATTAATCTTCTTCATTTAATTGATCCCAAAATTCCACCGCTCTTCGCAAATGCGGAATCACAATTGAACCTCCAACCAAATTGGCTACTGCAAAAAGTTCGTCTAATTCTTTATCAGTAATACCTTCCTTTTTGCACTTTTCTAAATGATATTTAATACAATCATCACATCTAAGAACCATAGAAGCTACCAAACCCATCATCTCCTTTGTTTTTACAGATAATGCTCCTTCTTTATAGGTGGTAGTATCTAAATTGAAAAATCGTTTAATATTAACATTGTCTTTTTCTAAAATGCGATTATTCATTTTAGTTCGGTAATGATTAAATTTTTCTACTTCTGAGTTCATTTTATTCGGTATATAAATCTATTATTTCTTGTGAATTTAATGTTTGGTCATATATTCTTAAATCATCTAAATAACCATTCAAAAATCCTGATTTTTTAGAATTAGAACCAACGTAAGCTAGAATTGTATTTGGAAAAAACCAGTTTGCTTGATTAGTTTTTGTTCTTGAAAAAATTCTTCCGTTTACATATAAAATTGTTTCTTCGGGAGTGGTGGTAGCAGCAAAATGATACCATCTATCTATGGTTGGCAAAGAATCTGTAAAAGTTCTAAAAGTTTTACCTCCTGTTTTCTGCTCAACAAACATATTTCCAGAATCGTAATCCTTATTATAAAAACCTAATTTATACACACTTTGATTGCTATGCAAAGAGATAAATGAAGCTGTGTCTTTTGCGAATGGAAAAAACTTTATCAAAAACCAAATAGAAACTGTTGAAGAATCAGAAATCAAATCTATGCCCGGTAGTGTGATATAAGTATTTTCTCCATTGAAACTTGCAGCATTCACTTGTTTGGAATCTCTGCTGGATACAAAATCTATTGGACCATTTAGTATTCCATTTCGTTTGAAACTGGTTTCGTCTTTTGCGTTCATATTAAAATAATAATGAGCAATTAAGCCAGAATTACTTGGTGGAAGATCGATATTTGGACCACTTAATTTTTTGGGTAATTCATCTTTGCAAGCGAACAAGCCAAGAATTAAAACTGAAATTAATATTGTTTTTTTCATTTTACAGATATAGATAGTTCATTTAATTGGGAATCTGCAATGGTAGAAGGGGAATCTATCATCACATCTCTGCCAGAATTATTTTTAGGAAATGCAATCACATCTCTGATAGAATCTAAGCCCGCGAAAAGCGAACAAAGCCGATCGAAACCAAAAGCAATTCCACCATGTGGCGGTGCACCGTATTCAAAAGCGTCCATCAAAAATCCAAATTGACGCTGAGCTTCTTCTTTTGTAAATCCTAAATGCTTAAACATCAAAGCTTGAAGTTCTTTTTGGAAAATACGAATAGATCCTCCACCTACTTCTGTTCCGTTGATAACTAAATCGTAAGCATTGGCTCTCACAGCTCCCGGATCAGTATCTAGCAAAGCAATATCTTCTGGTTTTGGAGAGGTGAAAGGGTGGTGCATAGCATGATAACGTTTTGTTTCTTCGTCCCATTCTAATAAAGGAAAATCTAAAACCCAAAGAGGTGCATACACATCTTTATTTCTAAGACCTAATCGGTTTCCCATTTCTAAACGTAACTCACTCATTCCTTTTAGCGATTTATTTTTATCGCCAGCTACCAATAATAAAAGATCTCCTTTTTCTGCACCACATGCTTTCATCCAATTCCTAAGATTTTCTTCTGAATAAAATTTATCGACCGAAGATTTAATAGTATTATCTTGATTCCAACGAGCATATACTAAACCTGATAATTGTATTTGAGGTTTTTTTACAAATTCTGTTAATTCATCTATTTGTTTTCGGGTGTATTCTGCACAGTTTTTTGCACAAATTGCTAATACAGATTCCGCTTGATCGAAAACAGGAAACCCAAATCCAGCAACTAAATTTTTGCCATTATCATCAGTTGAGTTTTTCAAATGATTGATTTTCATATCAAAACGAAGATCTGGTTTATCATTTCCATAAAAGTTCATTGCATCTGAATACAACATGTGAGGCACATTTCCGATGTCTATATTTTTTACAGATTGAAATAAGTGTTTTATCAAACCTTCGAACATTTCCAAAATATCACTTTGGGTAATGAAAGACATTTCGCAATCTATTTGTGTAAATTCAGGTTGACGATCTGCTCTCAAATCTTCATCCCGAAAACATTTCACAATTTGAAAATACCTATCAAATCCAGAAACCATAAGCAATTGCTTAAAGGTTTGAGGCGATTGCGGAAGTGCGTAAAATTCTCCTGGATTCATTCTACTTGGAACCACAAAATCTCTCGCTCCTTCTGGAGTCGATTTTATTAAAACTGGAGTTTCCACTTCAATAAATTGCTTTCCGTCCATGTACTTTCTAGTTTCCTGCATCATTCTATGGCGCAGTTCCAAATTTTTTCGGATTGGATTTCTTCTCAAATCAAGGTATCGATATTTGGCTCTCAGCTCATCGCCACCATCTGTAATATCCTCAATCAAAAACGGTGTAGTTTTAGAAGCATTCAAAATTTCTAAACTATTTACCTTAATTTCAATCTCTCCTGATGGGATTTTCAAATTTTTGCTGGATCGCTCTCGTACTGTTCCATTTATTTTAACAACGAATTCTCTACCTAGCTTTCTAGCTTCTAAGCAAATAGCAGAATCGTCCTCCATATTAAAAACTAGCTGCGTAATTCCGTACCGATCTCTAAGATCAATAAAAGTCATTCCACCTAAATCTCTTGATTTTTGAACCCAGCCACAAAGATTTACTATTTCATTTTCATTGGCAAGAGTCAGTTCTCCGCATGTATGTGATCTCAACATCTATCTGTTTTTCTTATCGTAAATTACAAAATTAGCCTAATTCTGCTATTTGAAGATTATTTTTTTTGGATATAGTAAATAAACGCACCCCTTAAAAATCACCTTTTTACCTAAGTAACAAAATCCTGCTACAAAAAAATTATCCTTATTATCTTATAATAAATTTCAGGAATAAGGTAATAAGGTTCAAAATAAACTAAAATTTTATAGTGCTACTAAGGTAATAAGGTTTGATTTAATGAATATTAAATACTTTCGAGCAATTAATTAATGATTATTAGCTACTCCCGAATACTTTCTAGTTATTAGTTTATGATTACTGACTAATTCTAAAAGTCACCTTATTACCTTAGTAACAAAATCCTGATACAAATAATTTAACCTTATTACCTTATTATAAATTTCTGGAACAAGATAATAAGGTTTAAAATAACCTAAAATTTTATA
>JBBQYA010000151.1:0-4056 GCA_038209155.1 Sphingobacteriales bacterium
CCCTCTATTATTTCTGGAAGAGTGGTAGCAGATGAAGTGGAGAAATTTTTGAAGTGATTTTTTTTTTTAGTGCAAGGTCTTGAAATATAAATGCAAAGAGCTCAAAGCCTTTTGCTAATCTGAGCGCAGCTTCCTTTGTTATTCTGAGCTCCGCAAAGAATCTCGCTCAATAGATCACCAATTTACCCAAAAAAAAACCCGCTTGACCAAAAAAACCAAGCGGGTTAAAAAAAATCTTAACAAAATCCTACTCCACCATCAATTTTTCTCTAGCCACTCCTTTATCGGTTCTTACTTCCACTATATACAAACCTTTGCTAAAACCAGAAACATCAATCATATTTTCTATTTCTGCTTTTTGAGTAAGTACCAATTGACCCAAAGCATTATAAACCTGAATACTTTCTAACTGAGCCAAATCTTTTGCTTGAACTGTAAGAGTGGTATTGGTTGGATTGGGGTATATTTTAAAAATAGAATTAGGTTTTGGGTTGAAGATGCCAGAGGTGAAATCTACACTGGCAATATTATATACGGTTATTCCATTAATCTGATCAAAACTACCAGCTATAACTAATTTTCCATTGTACTCTGCCATTGATCTAGCAGTCCCTGTACGACCGTTAGGTACTGATGGTAATATTAGTGCTTTATATAGTAATAAATTAGGGTTTGACCATTGTGTTCCTGTCCATTTAGCAATACCACCTACTTGTTGAAATCCTGCGAAATCTAGCTGTCCACAAACATAAAGTTCATTATTGTATTCAAACATATCCCAAAGATTACTTGGCAGTATACCTCCTGCAGTTGGAAAATAATTAACCCCATCAAAATGCACCATGCTATTATCAACATTGGCATATCGGGTAAAAAAGTATCCTCCAATATATAATTGGTTTTGAAAAATAGTTAATCTGTTAATGGTAGCATCAATATTAAAACCAGGTCCTACACTGACCCATGAATTTCCTACTTTCTTCAACAATCTCTCTTCTGGACTTGTAGAGCAGTTTGTATTACCACCAACATAAAATTCATTATTGAAATGTAACAAATCAAATAAATTTAAATAACAATCATTTGGGAAATTTTGGCTTAAATCTGTCCATGTTTGGCCGTCCCATTTGGCTATGCCGTTGGAGTTTACAGAACCAATAGAGGTAAAGGATCCTACAAAATACAATTCATTTTGATAAACTTCCATTTTGGCTCCACTAGGTAATGTGCTTAAATTTGTATAGTTTAAAATTCCTCCAACATTATTCCATTCAGTTCCATTCCATCTTGCAATTCCATTAATATTTTTACCTCCACACTTGTAGAATGCTCCGCAGATATAAATTTCATTGTTAAATCTAACGATATCACTTACATTTTGAATTCCATCAAAATTAGGAAATTCTTTTATTCCAGAGCCCAATGAATCCCAGTTTTGCCCATCCCAGCTGGCTACACCATAGCATTTTTTACCACCAATTGAGATAAATCCACCTACAGCATATAGTTTATTTGAAATGGTATCAGTAAACAATCGCCCTATTGATGATCTACTAAATGTCGGCAACAAATCTACACCAGAACCAAGGCTCTGTATAGTAGGATTTTGCGCACTAGAATTATATGATACAAAAAATACTAAAATAAATATAAGTTTTTTCATGATTGTTATATTAAAAAAATCAAAGTCTGAGCAATTAGACTTTGATTTTTGGTTTTAATTTATTTTTGAAGGATGATTTTTTGAGTTTGAATTCCAGAATCTGAATTAAATTTAACTAAATATAATCCTTTCATAAGATTAAACAAAAACCTACTCCACCATCAACTTTTCTCTAGCCACTCCTTTATCTGTTCTTACTTCCACCATATACAAACCTTTGCTAAAACCAGAAACATCAATCATATTTTCTATTTCTGCTTTTTGAGTAAGTACCAATTGACCCAAAGCATTATAAACCTGAATGCTTTCTAATTGAGCAAAATCTTTTGCTTGAACTGTAAAAGTGGTATTGGTTGGATTGGGGTATATTTTAAAAATAGAATTGGGCTTAAGGTTTTGGATACCTGATGTACCAAAATCTACACTGGCAATGTTGTAAGCAATTACCCCATTGATGTTTGTAAAACCACCACCCATAATTAATTTTCCATTGTATTTTGCAAAGGTGAGTAATGTACCATCACCATATGGTAAGGTTGTACCAAGGTTAACAGATATGTTTACATATAACCATTGAGTGCCATCCCATTTAACTATACGATTTATTGGTAGTGTTCCTGCAAAATTAATTTGTCCGCAAATATATAGCTCATTTTCATATTCAAACATGTCTGTAACTGTAGCTGGCAATAAACCACCAGCCATTGGAAATGAATTTACACCATCGGTATAAAATATACTGTTTTCAGGATTATTATTTTGAACGAAAAAATAACCTCCAGCATAAAGATTGTTTTGAAAAACCCTTAATTTGAATATCCAAGCATCACCATTTAATCCAGCACCGACCTGTACCCAAGAGTTTCCCACTTTCTTTAATATTTGTTCATGTGGCACATTGCCGTCAAAATTAAAATTGCCTGCTATGTGTAATTCGTTTTTATAATGAACAATATTATGTATAGCAAAAATATTGGCATTTATAGGGAAATTTTGACTCAAATTTGTCCATGTTTGTCCATTCCATTTGGCTATAGCTTTTGCTGAATTATTTCCTATGGATGTAAATGATCCCGAAAAGTATAATTCATTTTGATATACTTCCATTTTATTTCCACTTGGCAAATTTCCTATGCTTGCATATTGGAGATCTCCGCCAACGTTATTCCATTCTAAACCGTTCCATCTTGCTATTCCCGTTATATTTTTTCCTCCACAAGTAGTAAATGCACCGCAGATATAAATTTCGTTTTTATATCTAACTATGTCTTTAATATTCTGAATATTATCATACAAAGTGGATTGTCTAATTCCTGAACCCAAAGAATCCCAAGTTTGCCCGTTCCATTTTGCTACTCCATAACATTTTACCCCTCCAATAGAAACAAAATTACCCACTGCATATAAGACATTATCAATGGTATCTGTATATAATTGCCTTACAGCGCCTCTAGAAACGGTTGGAAGAAAATCAACTCCACTTCCTAAACGCAAAACATCTGGCATTTGAGCTTTAGATGATACGAAAAAGGTAGAAAGACAAATAATGAATAAGAGTTTTTTCATGATATTTTAATTAAAAAATCAGAGTCTAATTCTAGACTCCGATTTTTGATGTGAAATTATTTATTGTAGAATGAGTTTTTGTGTTTGTATTCCAGAATCTGTTTCCAATTTTACCAAAAAAACCAAGCGGGTTAAAAAAAATCTTAACTAAAACCTACTCCACCATCAATTTTTCTCTTGCCACTCCTTTATCTGTTCTTACTTCCACCATATACAAACCTTTGCTAAAACCGGAAACATCAATCATATTTTCTATTTCTGCTTTTTGAGTAAGTACCAATTGACCCAAAGCATTATAAACATGGATACTTTCTAACTGAGCCAAGTCTTTTGCTTGGACTGTAAAAGTGGTATTGGTTGGATTAGGGTAGATTTTGAAAATAGAATTGGGTTGATGGGCAGAGATGCCCACTCCAGACGAACCAAAATCAACGCTCGCAATAAACGATGCTTGAACTCCATTAATTGCATCAAAAGCACCTGCTACAATTAGTTTTCCATTATAGACCTCTAAAGCAAAAGGTGTTCCTGGAAAAATGGAAAGTCCAATATTATACCATTGATTTCCGTCCCATTTGGCAATACGACTTACTGGCTGAAAACCCGCAAAATTGATTTGCCCGCATACATATAGCTCGCCTTTGAATTCTTGCATGTCTAGCAGATTACTTGGTAATACTCCACCTGCAGTACCAAAATAGCTAGTGCCATTGGTGTAAAGCAAACTATTATCTATGTTTCCCGAATAGGTATGGAAATACCCTGCTGCATAGAGTTTATTTTGATAGACTTCTAAACGATTGATCCAAGCATCGCCTTTAACTCCT
>JBBQYA010000152.1:0-4016 GCA_038209155.1 Sphingobacteriales bacterium
AACCATTGCAGACGAAGTTGTGGTAATGAAAAATGGGAAGTTAATTGCAAAAGCTGCTCAATTTGATATAATTGATTCTGTAAACAACAAAGTTTTTGAAATAGAAATTGACAAGGATGACTTAGCAGCTTTTAAAGAAAAATATCTAATAGTAAACACCATCCGCAAAAAGGAAAATGTGTTGGTTCGTTTCATTGCTGATGTAAAAATCAGTAATTCAAGTCCCTGTATCCCATCATTAGAAGACGCCTATTTATTTCTTTCAAAACAATGATTATGAGTAGATATCTTAATATCATTAGGGCAGATTATCTTCAACGTTTTAGAAGTTATACTTTTATTATTTCGCTTTTAGTGAGTGTAATGGTAGCTTATAGTTTTGTACCTGCCGAAAATGCAAACTATACCACCATACAGTTTGGTAAATATGTTGGGCTGAATAATGCCGCTTGGATAGGACACGTTACCGCAATAATGGCAAGTACCTTTTTATGGCTCATTGGTTTTTACATTATCAACAATGGTATTAGGCGAGATAAAGAAACGGGTGTAGGTCAAATTATTGCTACAACTTCCATCACCAATTTTCAATATTTACTAACTAAATCTTTAAGCAACTTTTTAGTATTGCTAACCATTGCAGCTATTATTTTTTTGATGGCTTTGGGGTTAATCATTACCCGCGGTAATGCCTATCAATTTAATACAAGCCAATTTTTATTGCCTTATCTTTTAACAACTTTACCAAGTTTATTTTTTTTATCTGCGTTAACTGTTTTGTTTGAGGTTGTGTTTGGTAATAAAACCAACCTACTAAATGTTGTATTCTTTTTTGTATTTGCTGCAATAGTTGCAATAACAAATGCAAATCACAATACTAATTTACAGTGGTTAGACCCGTTGGGTATTAAATTTTTAACAAATGAAATCTTGTCATTTGTAAATACATTAACCGCGGAATCTAATTTGAATATTTCTGTTGGTTTCAATTTTAATTCTACAAAAGAGGTAAAACATTTTTTATATGAGGGTTCTAATTTTAATGCTTCCTATATTTTATCTAGAATACTATGGATATTTATGGCTTTTGGAGTAATAAAATTAAGTGCTATTTTATTTAACCGATTTGATTCAAAAGTCGTTCAATCCAAAAAAAGCAAAGCAATTTCGTTTGACATTATTGATATTGGTGAAAAGCCTGGAATTATAAACATTAGTGGTTTAGCGAAAACAGAAAATAATTTTAGCATTTATCCTTTAGTTAAAGCAGAGTTTATAATGCTAATCAGAAAAGGACCTAAATGGTTTTGGACCATCAATGCTGCAATTTTTATTGCTTTATTCCTTACACCATTAAATTTTGCTTTGAAAAGCGGCTTGCCAATTTTTTGGTTTCTTCAAATTAACCGTTGGGCAGATTTATCAACAAAAGAAAAGTTTTTTGGAACCGATAAGTTTATTTACAGTACCTACCAACCATTAAAAAGATTGTTAGTATCCCAAATATTGGCAGGAATAATATTGGCCATTTTGTTAGCATT
Organism: Sphingobacteriales bacterium; assembly: GCA_038209155.1. Classification (GTDB taxonomy): domain Bacteria; phylum Bacteroidota; class Bacteroidia; order Sphingobacteriales; family Sphingobacteriaceae; genus JBBQYA01. Next base: position 1,542 of record JBBQYA010000152.1, read on the forward strand.
GCCTGTTCTAACAAGGTTAATTTTTCAATCAGAATTAACAGTTGCACTTCAAGTTATTTTAGGGGCTATTCTTTTAGTTTCTTGTGCTGTTTGCAGCGGTATTGTTGGGGGAGGAAAACGATTTTTTGAAATAGCTTTATTTTTGACTACTTATTTTTCAATACAAGGCGCATATTTTTTAGATTATTGGGGAGGAAATCATTCCAGTTTTGGCTTTATATTTTATCAAATTTTTATTAGCGTTCTATTTTTAACCGTTTCATTTTTTGGAAGAAAATATGTAATCGGGCGACAATAAAAAATTGACGAAAAAACGGCAGCCAACATTAAGCCGTATATATAAAAGACCATCACAAATGCCAAAGCATGAATGGCGTTAAAAAATGACATATGAATGTCATTTTAGACTTTTACTGGTCAATCCCTTGACCAGCATGTTCCAAAGCATAGACTATACCCCAAAAACATCTTATAGATAGCTGTCAAACACTGAGCAAATCCCATATATACGGTTCGTTCAACTTAAATATCTACGAGCCCTTTTAAAATATCAAATATTTGTTTTAATTTTGTGCGTAAGGGCTCGTAGATATTCCTGTGAGTTGCGATATATTACCGAAAATCATAAATAAATGAAAAACAGAATTCTAACAATAATATTTTGTGTTATTTCAACTTTGACATTTGCTCAAAAACCGACTTTTGAAATAAAATATTCAGAACAATTGGCAGTTTTTGTTTTCATTCAAAACTTATCTGAAAATTATCCTGAAAATGTTTTTAAAACTGAATATAATAAATCAAAATTTAATATTGAAAAATTTAAAAACTTAATCTCAAAATTCGATAAATTGTCAATTGATTATAGTTATGAATTTGAAGAGTTTCCTAATGGTTCAAAAATTCCTATGCAAACTAGAGATATTTTGAAAAAAAACTTGATCGAAACCGAAAATCTTAAAGATTTTAAACTTCGTTCGATTGGAATTGTTACAAACAAAACATTGAACGAACTAACAGAATTAATTACAGAATTTAAACCAATTTATAACGAACTCATTTATAACCCAAATAAACAAAAGTTTGAAAAACAACTTTTAGAAATCACAAAATACTCAACAGAAAATAAAATAGAAAATTATTTTGAAACTGGTTTGGTTTTTTATAATTCAAGTTGGGATAATTCTATTCCGTTTGAAATTGCGTTCTATCCATTACCAAATTCTCAAGGTTTTACTGCGCAAGCATTTTACAACAATTTTATAAGTGCAATTCAAACAAACTTAAAAGATTATAAAGATTTGTTTAGTGTTATGTTACACGAAATTTTTCACATAATTTATAACGAACAATCTCTTGACGTAAAAACGGAAATTGATAAAAATTTTTCAGAAAACAAATCAAAATCAAGCAATTATGCTTATCAACTTTTGAATGAAGTCTTAGCAACTTCATTAGGAAATGGGTATGTATTTGAAAAGCTTGATGGAAAAATTGATACTGGAGAATGGTATAATAGAAAATATATAAACTTAATGGCAAAACAAATTTATCCATTACTAAATGAGTATATTTCTCAAAAAAAACCAATTGACAAAAATTTTATTGATAATTACATCAAACAGTATGAAGATAATTTTCCTAATTGGATAAGTGAACTTGACAATATAATGACTTATCGATATGTTATTTCTGAAACTGAGAAGGATTTTAATATAATTGATCAGAAATATCTTTATCGCTCAAGCGCAAATTACGAAACTGAAATCACAGAAAGTTCAATTGAAAAAATGAAAAAGACATCGCTAACAAAACTGATTATTGTTTCAAAAAATAACAAAGAAAAATTAAATCTAATAAAGAGAGAATTTAAAGAACTTAATAATTGGAAATTCAATTCAGAAAATGAATTTAATTATAAAATCCTGTTAGAAGATAGAAGCCAACTAATTATTATAAACCAAAAGAAATCAACAACAGCAATGCTACTCGGAAAACTAGAAACAGGAATTAAATAGAAAATACATCGCACAACACACGTTTTGCGCTATTGCGAATTTTGTGCAAGCCGGACGTTTTTCTTTCGCAAGAAATATTATCTTTAACAGAAAATAAGTAGTTCCGAAGTTCGCAACAGCGCAAAGCGTGGGATCGTTGAACAAACCTATAAATAAATATATTTAAAAAACAGAAAAACAGCTATTTAGGCATAATAATTGGCATAGCAGGTGTAAATAAATAATAAAAATAATGATACCTGTAAACACACATTTAACGTCATTTGAGTCTCATTTAATTTTACTCAATTCGCCACTTCGTACGAGATCTTCGTATCTTAGTTCACTAAAAAAGTATCTTGAGTATTGTAATACAAAAAACATGGAAGATGCTTTTACGGATGATGCTGTAAAGCAGTTCCTGCTGTACCGTTACAGTCAAAATTTAGATTGGAAGACCATCAACTTGGACTACTCA
>JBBQYA010000153.1:0-3897 GCA_038209155.1 Sphingobacteriales bacterium
ATATAAAACAGAAAAGTTTACATTTGCATCAGCATTAAACCAAAAAATGAACAACAACCCTTGGCACTCTGTTTCCTACGGCGATAATCAGCCAGAAATCGTAAACGCAATCATCGAAATTCCAAAAGGAGCAAAAGCCAAATACGAAATAGACAAAGTTTCCGGCTTGCTCAAATTGGATCGAGTTCTTTTTTCAGCCGTTCACTATCCCGCCAATTATGGTTTTATCCCACAAACTTTTTGTGATGATAATGATCCCTTAGATATTTTGGTCATCAGCTCCATCGAAGTTGTACCGCTTTGTATCATGCAGGCAAAAGTAATTGGCGTAATGCACATGGTAGATAATGATGAGCAAGACGATAAGATAATTGCCGTAGCCCACAATGATATTTCGGTAAATTATATAGATGATATTCAGGATTTACCTCCACATTTTGAGGTTCAAGTGATTCGTTTTTTCGAAGATTACAAAAAATTAGAAGATCGTAAAGTAGAAGTAAAACAGTTTTTGGGCAAAAAAGAAGCTTTTGAAATCATTCACGAAAGCATAAAACTCTACGACAAAACTTTTAGAACAGCTAGTAAATGATTTTAGATTTATTAATAACATTTGTTTTAGTTTTTCTCAATGGTTTCTTTGTTGCATCCGAATTTGCAATCGTAAAAGTCCGTGCCTCTCAAATAGAACTAAAAGCCAAAACAGGTAGCCGTTCTGGAAATATTGCAAAGAATATCACCAATCACTTAGATGGATATTTAGCCGCCACCCAATTAGGAATCACTCTTGCCAGTCTTGGATTAGGTTTTATTGGAGAATCCATCGTTTCTAGAATCATCATCAATATTTTTAATTTTTTCGGAAGCACACTTTCACCAGAAGCATCACACAGCATTGCTTTACCCATTGCATTTCTCGTTATCACCGTTCTTCATATTGTTTTCGGTGAGTTGGCTCCCAAGTCATTAGCCATCCAAAGACCTATCTCTACCACCTTCGCCGTAGCTATTCCGCTTCAGTTTTTCTATGTCATATTCCGTCCTTTTATTTGGATTTTAAACGGTTTTGCCAATGCTGTATTAAAAACAATCGGCATTGTTCCGATACATGGACACGAGGTGCATTCATCCGAAGAACTTCAACTTTTGCTCGAGCAAGGAAAAGAAAGTGGAGCCTTAGACTCTTCCGAACATACATTAATAAAAAATGTATTCGAATTTAAAGATCGTGTGGTGAAAAACATCATGATCCCCAGAACAAAAATTGCTGCTATTAATATCAATACCCATTATCCAGAGTTTGTAGATTTAATTATCAACGAAGGTTATACTCGAATTCCCGTTTACGAAAATAATATCGACAACATTACCGGAATTTTGCATGTGAAAGATATGCTGCTCAAAGTTCGTAAAAATGAGAAAATGAGTATTTCAGATATTATGCGTCCAGCTTATTATGTTCCAGAATCCAAAAAAATATCTGAATTATTAGCAGAATTAAAAAATCAAAAAAACCCGATGATGGCTATCGTTTTGGATGAATTTGGAGGCACAGCTGGTTTGGTAACTATGGAGGATATCATTGAAGAATTGGTAGGAGAAATTCAAGACGAATATGATGAAGAAGAGATACCAGTTGTAGAAAAAGTATCCGAAAATGAATTTCTTGTAAATGCTAGTGCAAGTATTAGCGATGTGAATGAGTTTCTGCCATCGGAATTGCCAGAAGAAGATGATTACGATTCCATAGCTGGTTTAATGAACTTTATTTTCGAAAAAATTCCAGAAGTAAACGAAGAAATTGAATACGCAGGATATCAATTTATTATTTTAAAGAAAACGAAAAGAAACATTGAATTGGTGAAAATGATTTTTCTAAAATCAGTGGAAAATGAAACCCCACCCATAATCTAAAATCGAAATTGCATCTTTTTTACACACCAGAAATTTCTGCTAAGGATGAGTTTTATTTCTTAAATGAAGAAGAAAGCAAGCATGCCATAAGAGTTTTGCGTTTGCAAGAGAATGCCGAAATACAATTGACCGATGGTGTCGGCGGCTGGTTTACTTGCAAAATCATACAAGCCGAAAGTAAAAAGTGTAAACTTCAAATTCTTACGTGTCAAGCCAATTATCAAAAAAGAAATTATCGCTTACATTTAGCATTAGCACCCACCAAAAACATCGATAGAATGGAATGGCTCATAGAAAAAGCCACTGAAATTGGTTTAGATACGTTCACACCCATTATTTCTGCCAGATCAGAACGTAGAGAATTAAAAACCGAACGCTTAGAAAAAATTGCCATCTCTGCCATGAAACAATCTTTCTCGGCTTATAAACCCATCATTAATTCCACCATCAAATTCGATGATTTTATAGATCAGCACAAAAACAAAGAAGTGTTAATCGCTCATTGTTTAGATAGTAAAAAAGAGTTTTTAGGAAAAATTATCAAGACCAATCAAGATTATATTATTTTAATTGGCCCTGAAGGCGATTTTTCTGAGTTAGAAATAAATAAAGCGGTTAAAAACGGTGCAAAAGAAATTAGCTTGGGATCTCAAAGATTAAGAACAGAAACTGCAGGTCTTATGGCTGTCGCCGAAATTAATATACTGAATAGATGAAGACATCATTGCTGAATAATTTTGAATACAAATCCGAGAATCCATCCGTTTAATAAAATGTACATTTAGTTTTTAAAAATCAAATTAATGAGTAGAGTAAAGTATTTTTTCTTCTGTTTTCTATTAATCAATGTGTTTGTTGTTTTTAACAGTTTCCAATTACCAGAAACTTACAAAATGGCAAAAATGAAATATAATGGTGGTGGAGATTGGTATGCAAATAGAACAGCATTACCCAATCTAATTAGTTTTTGCAATGATAATTTAAATACAAACTTCTATGCAGAAGATGCAGTAGTAGAAGCTGGTAGCTCCGAACTTTTCAATTATCCTTTTATTTATCTTACTGGTCATGGCAATGTGATTTTCTCAGATCAAGAAGCAAAAAACATTAGAGAATATTTAATAGCTGGAGGTTTTTTGCATATCGACGATAATTATGGTTTAGATAAATTCATTCGTAGAGAAATGAAAAAAGTTTTTCCAGAATCAGATTTTATCGAATTACCATTTTCGCATCCAGTGTATTCCAATAAATATAAATTCACAAATGGTTTACCAAAAATTCATGAGCACGATGGCAAAAGACCTCAAGGATTTGGAATCATCTACCAAGGAAGATTAGTTTGCTATTATTCATATGAAACAGATTTAGGAAATGGCTGGGAAGATTTAGGTGTCAATCCGAGTGATACAGAAGAAAGCAGACAAAAAGCTCTTAAAATGGGAGCAAATTTAGTTCAATACGCATTAACTCAATAAACATGTTGAAAGCAATAGTAAACGGCAAAAACACTTTTGAAATAGAATCCAATAAAGGAGAATTCAAATTAAATAATGAAAAGTATGAACTAGATATTCTTCCTTTATCCAACGATAGATTACACATTTTAAAAAACAATAAAAGCTATTCTGTAGATCTAATTTCTTTTGATTCGGACAAAAAGATTTTTGAATTCACAATCAATGGAAAAACAGTTTCAGTAGAGGTGAAAGATCGTTATGATGAATTATTAAAGCAATTAGGAATTGATAATCTTACAACCACTAAAGTAGCTGACATAAAAGCTCCAATGCCTGGTTTGGTTATTCAATTAAATATTTTAGTTGGTGATCAAGTAAAAAAGGGTGATACAATTTTGGTTTTAGAAGCCATGAAAATGGAAAACTCTATAAAAGCTCAAAATGATGCAACCATCAAATCAATTAAAATTGCGAAAGGCGATAAAGTAGAAAAGAATCAGGTTTTGATAATTTTTGAATAAAG
>JBBQYA010000154.1:0-3870 GCA_038209155.1 Sphingobacteriales bacterium
CCTAATATTTCTTATCGAGTAATTTTCTAATATTTAGTCCTAATTCATCAAGGTCACTCATGATAATTAAAATTTCAAATATCCATCATTTTACCAAACTAGGATTGGTTATTGCTTTCTTTGGTGCGTCTTTGGTATTGATTCCGTTTCAAATATTTGTACCCGACCCACTGACTAATTCTATCGTCATTGTTAGAGAACTATTGCTATTTCTAGTTACAGGATTATTAGTTCTACTAGTTTTAAAAGGCGAAAAATTAGGTATAAAGTCTATTGGACTTCACAATAGAGATTGGGGTAAGTCAATATTATGGAGTATTTTGTTAATTGTCATGTTTTATGTTTTGGTTGCTGGCTGTCTTGGCGTATTTAAGTTAATTGGGATTTCATTTGGGAACGGTGGTAATAAATATGACAATATCTCCCTTTGGGTAACTTCCTTAATGATGTTAAGAGCTGGCGTAATGGAAGAAGTCCTTTATCGTGGATACATTATGGAACGACTAAATAAAATTTCTAATAACTGGATTATTTATCTTTTAGTACCGTCAATAATCTTTGGACTACTTCATTATAGTCAAGGTATTGGAGGTATAATAATAGCCACGCTTTCAGGCGTTCTATTTTCATTGTTTTATTGGAGAAAGAGAGATTTAAAAATAAATATCTTTGCTCATTTTATGGCGGACATAATCCCAAATGTTCTAATTCCGATAATTGCAGAGAATAATTGACATTTCAAAAATTAAAATTATGATTTCAAAAGTTCAAGTATTTACAATCTTCGAATGCTCATTAGAGAGAGCATTTAAAACACCTATGCTTTGTGACGTTTCAAAAGTGCACACTGGATTTGCAATTATGCCCAAAATAACCCATGTGACTGATGATGAAAATTGGGGTAAGCCGGGATCAAGTAAAAAAGTTTTTGTTGCAAAATCATTTTCACAAAAAGGAGGGTTTGCTTCTGTAGACAATGTAATCGAACGAAAAGAAAATCAGTTTTGGAAAATTCAGGTTGACGATTTCCAATCATGGATGCTGGGTTTTTATAAATTTGTAGGTGAATGGGAAACAAAACATCTGGAGCCTAATAAAATCAGTGTTGTTTACACCTATACTTTACATTCAAAAATGCTATTACTTTATCCTTTGAATTGGTTGTTTGCAAAAACATTTTGGAAGACGTATATGAACAGAGTTGTAGAAAATGTAAGGCAGTTAGCTTATAACCAAGAACCTTATTTGTATTCATAGAAAACCAATTAGTATTAACCAAAATAATATAAAACAACCAATGGAAATTTCAAATTTTTTAAATGCTAAACCACTAGACGAAAATAAGTCAAAAAATATAGTGGATTACGTCTATGCATTTGTCCAGACTCAAAAAGGCATTCGTGTAGAAGATGCGATATGTTTAATATGCACAATAGTCGCTGAACGATGCATCGAAGCCGCGAGTGAATATTCAATAAACGACCACAACTTTGAGCCGGGTTCAGCACTGTTTTCAGATAAAATCAATGAATTGCTTGTTGGGCCAGTCAGTGTCAACAATTGGAATCGGTTACCTAAAGAGTGTGTTTTTGGACAAATCAAAACCAAAATCGATTCGCAATTTGAAATTGATTTTTTTCCATCTTTGACTGAAATTTTCGAAAACTACGCTAAAAACGTGGGCAAAACAGAATGGGGGAACCTGAATTTGACAGTTCCAGATAACAACAAACCATTTTTATTGCCGCTACAAGCCGGATACGAATCGAGAAAATTCATAAATAAAAACTTCCATACTGAAAGCACAAAAGAATTATTAGAAATAACATTAAATGCAATGGCTATGATTCTTATTGAAACAAAAATGGCATTAAATCCATCAATCACATTGTTTCTGACTTTCGAGATTATAAATGGAATGTCTAAAACTGCATCTATGACGGATAAAAAAATGCAGGAATTGAATAGCCCGATTGAAAAATAGAAATGAATTCAAAGAAGCGTCCATAAACGGAGTTAAATATAAATAAAATCTAGTATTATGGTTAAAATAAAACTATTAATTGGATTATGCGTGATGCTTTCTACAACCATTTACGGACAAGACTTTAATTGCAAAGAAGAGTATGAATGGGCGAAGAAAACCTTTGAAGAGAATGATGCTGGTTATTCAGCATACGTTGAAAAATATGGTCAACAAGCTATTGATTTTAATAATAAAAAATGGGAAAAAGAAATTATCAATGCCAAGGATATATGGCAATGCATTGATTTACTGGACGCGTGGATTAAATTTTATAGAAAAGGACATTTAACTGTGGCAATGGCTGACCAAACAAAAGCCAGACCTTCTGATATAAAAATAAATGTTAATGCGCAAGCGGATATTAACATACCAAGACTCACTGTTGATATAGATTCTTTTCAGGTTGCAATAAAAGATGTAAAGGAAGATTCATTTGAAGGTGTATGGACGAATGAAACCTATAATGTTGGCATAAAGAAAGTTAATGATGGGTATGTTGGTTTTATAATTTCTTCAAAAAACGACCAATGGAAAGAGGGGGAAATTAAATTTTCTTTTCCATCAGAAAAGAGCTTAACAAAAACAAGTAGGTATTATATGGGCAACCACTCGTTGATGGATAAAAAATTTGACCCTTGTGTATTGATTGGTAACTTGTATTTAAAGGCTTTTGATATTTATTGGAAGAGAGTGAGCCCTGTTTTTGCCGCAGAAACCGATATGGATATCGAAATAGAGTTATTAAATGCCACATATCCCTTCATTAAAAAAAATGATTCGGTTACTACTGTTTTTCGTATTCCTTCTTTTGATAATGGTTACATCACTATAATTGATAGTATTGTGAAATCAAATCATAATTTATTGGTTTCCACTAAAAATTTAATCATCGATATAAGAGGAAATGGTGGAGGCGCAGATAGATGCTATGACGCAATAACGCCGTATTTGTATACAAATCCTGTCCGCTCCATGTGGGTGGAATTTTTGTCAACGCCATTAAATAATTCCCGATATGACTGGATTATCAAATTAGATGGTTTTACTGAAAAAGAAAGACAAAGTTTTAGGGATATGCAAACTAAACTAAATACCAATCTTGGAACCTATGTAAATCTTACGGAATCCAACCAAATCTTTGTTATTGACACATTGCCTTCGGTCTATCACAATCCGCAAAAAGTCGCAATTTTAATCGATGGTGGCAATGCAAGTACAGCCGAACAGTTTATATTAATGGCAAAACAGAGTACAAAAGTTAAACTATTCGGTCAAAGAACAGCAGGTGCTTTAGATTATTCTAATCTCAATAATGTAGAAAGTCCGAGTGGGAACTTCAAACTGTTTTATGCAACTTCAAGAAGTTATCGAATTCCCAACATGGCCATTGATGATTATGGGATTCAGCCAGACTATTTTATGGACGAAAGTATTCCGCCATATAGATGGATTAAATTTGTTACGGAAACATTGAAGACAAAATAAACAATTGATATGTTAAATAATAGATTAATTTACACAATCACTTCTATAATGAAAAATAGAACGTTCATTTGGCATAAAAATGTTTGGCCAAGAAAAAAAATGAGAAGATGAAGACAACTTATATGATAATAGAAAACTAAAAATTAGGAAAAACAGAGGAAATCTACCATCGCTTTTCAGAACGTGGAAGAATGTTACCCTCTGGAGTTGAATTTCTTTACAGTTGGGTAGAAGTAAATCTTACAAAATGTTATCAGATAATGAAAAGTGAAAGTTTGGAAAAACTATATGAATGGATAGATAATTGGAAAGATTTAGTGGATTTTGATGTTATACCAGTAATAAATTCGGAAGAAGCA
>JBBQYA010000155.1:0-3833 GCA_038209155.1 Sphingobacteriales bacterium
GGATTGGTTATTTTGTTCTTTAGAGTCGGCTAGGACTATTATATCTTTAGGATTTGAAACAGATGGAATAGAAGCGTAAAATCCTAATGAAGAATTTTGAACGGAATATTCATTTATGAAAAACTGAGCTTTTAAATTAAAAGCGCTAAATAGGATTAAAAGAAAAATTTGAAAAAACAATTTAGCATTCTACATTTGGGATAGATAGAAAATTAAAAACCCCAATTTATCTTAAATTTTTAGAATAGAAAAAATTATTTTACTACCAATTTTGCAGGGCAACCAATATAGGTTCCAGGAATTGTTATGTTTGAGACAACTACAGAACCTGCACCAATTATAACTTGATCACAAACACTTAATTTATCTATAATAGTTGATCCTACTCCAATGAATACTTGATCACCAATAGTAGTTCTACCAGAAATAGTGACATTAGGTGCAATATGGCAATTTGAGCCAATTTTTACTTCATGTTCAATTATGGATCCTGTATTAATAATAGAATTATTTCCAATTGAAACCATTGGTCCAATATGACAGAAATTACCTATGAATACTCCAATTCCAATTTGATTTAAATGTGGTGAAATATAAGATTTAGAAGAAATCACATTAATTAGTCTCTCCTTTGGAATAGATAAAAATTTATTTTTTCTAATTTCATTATCTCCCAAACCTATAATTATTCTCTCTTTAGCTTTATCAGATACTAAATCTTTGAAAATAGGAAAGCCGAATAAAGTCTCATTAATTTTAGCATTCTGATCTATAAAAGTTATAGTTCCGCCAAAATGATCACTTAAATATACATCTGCAATACTTCGCGCATGTCCACCACATCCTATTATAATTAATTCATTCTTCACTTTTTATAATATTCTTCTACAAAAGCACAAATTTCTTTTACATCATTTTTTTCTAATCCTGGATAGCTTGGCAAATTCATCCCTCTCCAACCTAAATTTTCTGCAACTGGGTGTTTCTGATATTTAGCAGCATACATAGGCATTGTATGAACAGGGTAAAATAAAGGTCTAGTTTCAACTCCTTTTTCTGCAAGATAATTTCTTAAAGGTTCTCTATCTTTTGGATCGTTTACTAATAGTGAGCACATCCAATACGAATGAATAGTGTTTTTTTGCTCTGCATGAAATTCAACTTCTTTTGGTAAATTTTCTGAATACCAGTTTGCTATGTCACGTTTACGTTTTAAAACAGTGTCTACATTTTCTAATTGAGCTACTCCAATAGCCGCACAAATATTCGTCATTCGATAATTATATCCTACTACATCATGCCAATACTGACGATGTTGGGCTAGACCTTGTCCTTTGAAATGTACAGCTCGATCATGCAAGGTTTCATCATTCGTTATTACCATTCCTCCTTCTCCCGTTGTGATCGTTTTATTTCCATAAAAACTAAAAGTAGAAATATCTCCAAATGAGCCAGCATGTTTTCCTTTATAATAAGATCCAGTAGCTTCTGCACAATCTTCAACCAAAAATATAGAATGTGCAACACAGATTTTCTTTAAAGTATCCATTTCGCAAACTTGTCCATATAAGTGCACTGCCATTACTGCTCGAGTATTTTGGGTGATTTTTCTCTCAACATCTTCTGGATCTATCTGCCAAGAATCTAAAAGTGAATCTACAAATACTGGAGTTGCACCACAGTATACTATTGCATTTACAGAAGCAATATAAGTCAAGGTTGGAACGATAACCTCGTCGCCAGGGCCAATACCCAATGCTAAAAGCGCAAGGTGAATAGCAACAGTACCATTACTTACTGTAGTTGCATGTTTTACTCCTGTGAATTCAGCAAATTGCTTTTCAAATTCTGAAACGTATTTTCCTTTGCTAGATATCCATGTTGTATCTAAGCATTCCATTACATACTTTTTTTCATTACCGTTCAAAGAAGGTTGGTAAACTGGAAATTTATAACTCATAATATGGTTTATTCTATTTGTATTATTTCAAAAGTATCATTTTCATGTCGCTTTCTGTCTTAGATTCAGGATTGAACTGTAAAACAGAATTTAATTTAGTGCCAGCTACTTTTATAAGTAAATTAAAAATAAAGGGATTTAGTTTTTTTTCAGTGAATAAATGAACACTTTTTCCATTTGAATAAAAATTAAGCTGATTTCTTTTTGCAATTATTGATAAAGATTTGAATGTATGAAATGCAATATGTTGACCTCCATCCAAACTAAAATACCACCAATCGTTTGGTTTTGAAACTGATTTAGGAAATAATTGGGTTGTGAATAATACGTTTTTTGAAATTTTTAATATTTCATCAATCTGTTTGTTAGGATCCTCAAAATGTTCAAATGCTTCTAATGAAGTTACCAAATCGGCTTTTTTAACAGAATTCCATTCAAAGCCTCGTGCTACTAAATTTTCTGCATAGGGATCAACCCAGTAAAAGTCGAAACCTTTATCCCTCATTAATCGAGTAAAAATTCCGTAGCCTCCAGCATAATCTAAAAAAACACCTTTTTTATTAAAATAAAGAGATATTAAAAAAGAAGCTATGTTGGCTATGTAATTATTTCTTTTCAATACGCCTGTATCTTCTGCTCCCAATGCAGAGGAATAAGCCTCATCCAACCAAAATGGAGTTTCTGTTTGTACAAAGTCACAGTTCGTACATTGAAAATAACTGACATTATATTTTTTTAAAACTTTAGCAGTAAACAGAAGCTTACTTTCATTTTTGCAAATTTTACATTCTAGATCCATTAGAATTTAATTATTGGTTAATAAAGATTTAACCCTTCTCAAAAATGATCGTTTGAAAAATTGCTTAAATGCCATTGATATTTCTGGTTTTACTTCAAGATCTACAGGAAAAACAAATTCTTTTTCTTCCTTGAGATTTACTAAATATTTTGTTGTTTTTTTTGAATGAGTTCCCGAATTATCTTGCCCAATATTGTTTATTTTAGAAGAACTAGCCAATAAATGAAATTTATTTTGAAGATGAGCTGCCCAAGCAAAACGAATAGCCCAAGAATCAATTTCACCATTCAATTGTTTTTTTAACATAATAGAAAAATCATCTCCATTCCTATTAAAACCAATTTGCATTTCTTTGCTTTTTAAAAAATCATCTTTTTTATCTACTTCCCAATTTACTGTTTCCCACCGATCTCGCCAAGAAGCCCAACTCCAAGATGAACCTCTGTGAGAAAAATAAGCAGATTCGTTTAAGTTTTCCAAAACATTCAAAGGATAGCTGTAACCAGATATTGAAAATACCTTTTTTTCATTTTCATATTTCTTTAGAGCCAAATTAATAAAAGTTAAAAAATCTGGTGTGCTTTCTAAATCATCTTCCATCACGATTACAGAATTAAATTTCTTGAAAATTTCATTTACTCCGTCAATAACAGATTCAGCCAAACCTTTATTTTTGTCTTTTAAAAAAAGAGTTGATGATTTAAAACCTTGAATATTTTTGATTATTTCTCTAACTTCCGAAACAGACTTTTGATCCTTATTATTCTTGGCTCCATCTGCAAAAATAAAAATTTCAGATTCTGCTGCTAAATGATTTTTTGCTAAAAAGTGTAAAGTCTGTTGGGTATGCCATGGTCTATTGTAGACGAAGAGTATGATAGGGGCAAGATTTTTAATCTCTTCATTCATATTCCTAAGCAATTACCATCTCTGTAAAAAACAGTTGTTGCTTTTGTATGAAATAGGCCTGGTGCGATTCCTGTAAAAGTTAGTTCTCGAAATCCTTTTTCTTTTAAAAAATCAAAAGCTGGTGAATATTGTTTTCTTTCTGAATCATCCAAAACAATGACACCT
>JBBQYA010000156.1:0-3800 GCA_038209155.1 Sphingobacteriales bacterium
ATTGAGAAGACCACTAAACTCTTAGGACTAAAAGGATACTATACAAACCTAAAGGAATCAGAGATTGATAATGACACTATAATCAAAAGATATCATGAACTCTATAGAATTGAACAAGCTTTTAGAATTGCGAAAAGTGACTTACAAACCAGACCAATATTTCACTTTAAAGAAGAACCAATTAAGTTGCACTTATTAATTTGTTTTATGTCCCTAGTTGTTTCTAAACATGTTGAATTACAGTCTGGTGTCTCAATAAAAAGGTTTAATACAGAAATGAAAAAGGTAACTGATGCTAGAATGATTAACCAAATTACAAATAAAGAATTGAGAATTAGATCACAAATTAGTAATGACATAATGCAGATTTTACAAAAACTAAATCTGCCGCACTAAAAGGGACAAGTCAGGAGCTCTTTTATTTCAGATAATTTTTGATATATTGAATTAAAAATTTTATTGGAAAGATATATTGAACTCTCACTGGTTCACCATCTTGCAAACCAGGTGACCAATTAGGCATTTCTGAAATCACTCGCATTGCTTCCTTGTCTATTAAGGGATGAACAGTTTCTAACAAAGAAAAGTCGGTTGGTTTTCCTTTCTTATCTATTACAAAACTAACAGGGATAGTTCCTTTTATTCCTCTGTTAAGTGCTTGTATTGGATATTTCACACCTGTGTTAATATATTTATGAAATGCTGAAATCCCTCTGGAAATTCAGGCATAACTTCATAGCGGGTTGCAATTGTATTCTTACCACCTGCTCTAAAATAATTGCCATTAAAAAGTTTCCCTTCTTTATAATTTTCTTTTCTTTTGATAATCCCATTGGAATAATATGTAATCAACAAACCGTCTGTACCTTTTTTTGAAATAAAATAAATTGTTTTTAATTATCCATTTTGATGATAATACTTAACGGTATCTAATGCACCTGAGGTTTTGCAGTTACAAGAAATTATCGAATAAGAAGCGCTAAACTGTACACCACCACAAGAAAAACTTGAAACGAAGCACAAAGCTTTATTTAAACAATGAACAACCAATTTCTTTTTGGTGATATTAGAAAATGGCTTTCTTTTCTGTTATAAAAATTCAGGTCGCTTCCCAATTTTAGGTTTTTCTATTTGAGGTTTGTCATAAATTGCCAATAAAAGTTCGTTGATTTTCTCTTCGAATATATAATTATCTGTCATATGAATTGCAACAAATTGTTGTATAAAGTCTGGAATTGATTTCTCAACTGTTCCTTCCTTTAGTACTGGAATGTATTTACTGTTAGAAACAATCGTTTTATACAATTCAACGTTTAAGATAGAGTATTCATAACCAACTCCTCCTTCTTTTTTGTCAGCTTTAAGTTTATAATTTGGTGTGAAAATCATAACAACTTTGTGCGCTCGTTTAAGGGCATCTTGCATAAAATGGAGCATATTTTTGCCTGGAACAAGCTCATATCTGTCCAAGAGAACTTCTACTCCATTCTCAGTTAGCTTTTTCGCTAAACTTAAAATCCAATTTTTATGATCTTCATTATCCCAAGAATATGATAAAAACACTATTGGATTTTCAATAATGTCTGTTGTAACAGCTGGCTCTTGCGGTTCAATTACTGGTAGGTCTTCAAAAACAAAGTCGTTTTCTGATGCTTGTGTCTGATTTGCTTTCTTTCCTAAATTATTGACCTCTTCCCAAATTCTTATAATAATTTCTTTACGAATCTCTTCCTTAAACATTATCAGAATATCGTAGTAATAGTTTTTTCTGCTTGTGCTTAATCCCTTTTCTTGTCTATCAGAAATAAATTGATAATAGTCCGCAAATGTTGGGTCAAATTCTCGAATTAGTCCGATAAATCTTCCCCCAGAAAAATATGTCGGTGAACCTTTTACATTTATCGCTTCAAATAGTTTGTTAAATTCTCTAACCCAATTTAGTTCCATTTTATTTCATTTAATCCGTTTTTAAATCTAACATATAGCAAATGTAAAGTCTATTTTTTTTGTCAATGATTAAAACTCTTTACAAGTTATTCCAAAAACAGAAATATTTTTTTGGCTAGGTTTTTCTCTATTATCATAAATATGACGTACACTTAATTTAGAAAGTCCCATAGCACCATTACCAGAATACATTCCATTAGGTGTATTCCATTTATAAGTTACAGTATAGTTTTTCATAGAATTATTTTCTCCAAGATAAACTACATAATTCCCAATAGAAACAGAAATTACATCTACACAATATTTGTCTTTTATTATACTAGAGACCTTCGCTCCTACTCTTTTATTTGCTAAATTAATATTTTTAAGGCTTATAATGGAATTGCCACACTTACCAACTACACCAATAAATTCCGCCAATGCTTTAGTTTCATTTTCTAGTTTTTTTAATTCGATTATTTCATCAAAATTGTAATTATCTTCATTTTTTATTGCATCTTCAATGTCATCTAGTAGGTCATCTGCTGCTCTTTTTTGTTTTTCACATTCATCTTTGTCCATTATTTCTGATTTGAAATTTCTTATTATATCAGATAGTTTATAATCAAAGTCATTTGGACTTTCTTTCAAAATAGAAAAAACAAATAATAATATTGAAGTAAATAGAACAGTTAATTTCATTAAATATCTGTTTTTAAAAGTCTGAATAATGTTTTATATTATAGTTATTTAATATGAAATTTCTGCATATTCCCATTTTGGGTATATGTCATTGTATTTGTAATGTCTGACTTTGTCGCCAATAGAATCATAAACATCATATCGTTTATATAAACACATTCCATTTTTTAGAACCCGTCAGATTTCCAAAAGAATTTTATTTATCTCCGCGATTATACATGTCACTCTTATTTCATAAACTTGCTGGTTTGCAATTAGGTCGAAAGTTGCTTTCTGTCGTAAAGGTCATAATTTTTTTCATACTTAAGTAAATTTCCATTAGCGTCAAAATACTCAATCCTTTTGTAAAAATTGTATTCCTTCGAATAATTTATAATATTACCATCAGAATCAAAATATTCTGTAGTATTATCGTTTTGAGCTTTAGAATTTATAGTTAAAACGGCTGAAAACGGTATTAGGTAGGTAAAGAATTTCATTAATTACTCTTAAAATTGGTTTTTAAATTTATGCAATTTTGTTTTTCGGAACAGGATTTAATGTTAAGAAAATGGTTTTATTTATTTGAATATTTTAAAGAACTAACACTAATTAACATTAAAAAAGCCCTTTAGATTAAAGGGCTTTTTAACAAAATAAAACAAACCTATTATTACTAATCCTTCACTATTTTCTCTATTTTGATTCCATTATTAGTCATTATTTTTAAGAAATAAATGCCTTTGGCTTGTTCATCGAGATTGATGATTGAGTTTTCTTCTTTTGCAATTTTGGTTAAAAGTAATCTGCCTTGTATGTCGTACAATTGGATGGATTGGATCGGTGAATTTGCTCGGATGTTGATGAATCTATTGCTTGGGTTTGGAAAAACTTTGATGCTTTTATCAATGTTTTGATTGCTGATACCTGTGGTTTGGAAAAGGGTGTTGGCGATATTAGTAACAATTGGGAAATTATAATCGAAATAAATATCTGCTTTTTGTTTTACCTGAACTCCTGCTTTCAGGGTGTCTAGCGTTTTTATTTTGAACAAAATATTTCCATGTCCGCCAGCGAATAAATTAATGTTTGGGAAAATAAATTCTGCAATATTTCCATTGATTTGTGCTTCCATATTGTGTGAAGTATGGATGATTTGCAAAGAACTTAAATCGAATTTTTTGATATCAATG
>JBBQYA010000157.1:0-3796 GCA_038209155.1 Sphingobacteriales bacterium
GTGCTGAGATAGCTGATATTTTTTAGAACATATTAACAACGACAAATACAACTGTTGACGTAGTAAAAATTACCGCTTCTTTATTGATAAACTTATACCGGATACGCATAGTAAATTATTTGTA
Source organism: Sphingobacteriales bacterium (assembly GCA_038209155.1). GTDB lineage: Bacteria > Bacteroidota > Bacteroidia > Sphingobacteriales > Sphingobacteriaceae > JBBQYA01. The sequence goes on from JBBQYA010000157.1 coordinate 125, forward strand.
AAAATATAAATCTCAACAAGATAAAATAGGTTACGTAAAATGGTCTTTGTTTTTGCTAGCAATACAAAATTTATGGAGTAGTAACAGGGAAGGCACAGGACGGAGTCCTGCGCCTGTGGGGTACATTTTTTTAATGAAAAATACGCCTTAAAAATTATTACTCCACACAAAATTTGAATGTTGTAAAAGAAAATTTCATGCTAATGTGTTGTAATTCTTAATTTTTTCAACAAAACTGTCGATTTTATAACCATAAATTTCAGCTTCAATTTCCTTTTCCTTTTATCGTCACTTCATTATCGATCTGTTAATCACTAAGTTTACGGCTATGGGACACTAACCAAGTGAAATAGGAAAACATCGTATTTTATACTATTCCCCTATTAAAAAAAATAAAATAGCAAAGTTTTTCATCCAGTTCGATAAAAAGGATTTATTGAATAGGAAATTTACATAATATTCTGATTCTACTATATTATCTAATACAACAAAACCACTTAGGCTCGGCATTGACATAATTGGATTGCCCACTATCTTCCTTTCATTTTTTGCAAATTCTTTTAATTGGTTGACCTTAATTTTATCATCAGCTATAAATCCGATATTATAAAAATGAATTAAGTACTTTTCCTTTAAAATTTGACCAAAAGTTTTTACCGATTTGGGAATACAACAATCATTTATTCCAGAAATATCTTCCGGATTTTGTAAAGAATGATATGCTGAAACCAAAACAACTGATTTATAGGGATCTTCAACTGATTTAAAATATTCTGCAAATATTTCAGCCATTGCACTATCTCGAAAAGAGTGAAATTTAGTCGCTTCAAAAATTGATCGGGGTTTACTAACATAAGTATAACCAATTTTTTCTTGTTCAGAACGAACTCCCATCCATTTGAAATATAATCTAATTAAGTTCCACTCTTTCAATTTAATATATTCGCCTTTAGTTCCATAGTAATTAACTATTTTATTAATAAATTCATCCTGAATTAAAAATTCTTTATAGGGAAATGTTGAATACTCATTAAGCCCGGAAAAGTATCTGTATGCTTCTCTTATAGAATATTTAGCTTCGGAATTAGTGGACAATTAATACTTAACTGAAGGTATAGAAATTGCTTCATTAAATAATTTGTGTACAATTTCAGCATCAATACCAGCAATATCAATTCCAAATAAGTTTAGGTTACCGTGGTTCACTTGTTCTGCAACAAACTCAATAAATTTATTAGATTTCCAAAAACGTAAAGTGTATGTGTTAAAAAGGCTTCCAATTTGTTCGATATTTTTTTTCCCATTTACTCGAAAAAATGAGTCAATAATTCTGATATTAATGCTACTAGCCTCAATAAATATTTTATTAATTCGTTTTGTTTCAATTAATTTTTGCAAAATTTCGCATTGCTCTTCCAAATCTAATGTATCGTCGTGACTGCTCTGAGTTAATACAATAACTTGTGTAAAGCAATTGCATTATCAAATAAATTATATTCCAAGGAATCCAATGTTCCCCATTTTACATTTTGCAATTCGCTGATTAAGGTTGTATCGCTTTTTGCTCCCTTTTGAGAATAACAAATTGTGTAGAAAAAATTAAACCCCAAAATAAATAGTATTAATTTCATTAGAATTGATTATACTTCTTTACAAAACTAACTCTTTTTAAAAAACCTTATCCTCTTCCTATTGATTTTACAGCGTGACAGTAATTTAATGGGAGACTCAGAGCGGAATAAAATTTAGGAAGATGTTCTATTTAGTTTGTAAACAACCATTTTTGTAATTCATTTTTACTCATTTTTGTGTAAACTTATTTAAGGTCCGGATACAATTTCGGGATCTATTCTTTCGATATTGGTCAAAAAAAACCAACATCAGCCTCTGCTGATTAGGTTGCTTATTTTAATGGCTTACCAGTAAGGGCGAAAGATTTTCTTTAGCGGTCTTTTACTAACAGGATGTAGATAAATTTAGGTTACTTACACATTTTCGGGATGTATTCTAATTAAGTAGTTGGCGGCGACACCGGCCAAAATTTCGAAATTGGATAATTATCAAATACGGTTTTCTACATCGTTTTTTATTCTACAGGTTTTAAATTTAAATTATATGCGTTGCGCCGTGTTAATGCTGTTGATTATAGTAAAATTCAATGTACATGCTCAGCCTTTGCAAAATTCGGGTTCCCGACAGTTCGCATCAGATTCGGGCTTCTCTCATATGTATGTTGGCATCTTGTTTGGATACCAGGTTTTTAATAATTCTAAATTGAATCAATGGTTTTCAGTACAAGGGATGGGAGATGTAAACAGGCAGCACATTGGGTCGTTTGTATTTGGGGGATTTTTAGGAGATGCTGGCATGTTTGAATTTAAATTATCAGGACTTGTAAAGAATAGTTCGGTAAGCCAATTCCAAATAGCAGCAGGTTTAATGGTGCCGGTATGGCATCATCGGCGGTCTGGTTTATTTGCAGGATTTAATTTCTCCCACACCTGGAACAAAGTTTATGGAATACGTAACAGAATACCTCCCCGGTTAAGGGCAGATACCGTTGGCAGAAACCTATCTTCACAGCTCCTCAATCTTACACAAAATGGTATTGGCCTCGGTCCGGAAATTCGCTACGTTTACCACATTGGTCCTGAAAATAAGGCAGGATTAAGCCTTATGGCAGGTGTGGGATTATCTTTTCATGCACTTACCAAATGGAAATTTACCGAAGACTTTATTGACGGTCAAGGGCTTATTTCTAAACCTGACATACCTTCTATCAAACGTTTATCGGGATATTGCACAATAGGACTTGCAATAAGAATAAGATAATAACTGATCTATTTGATGTACAGTGCTAAAGTTAATTTGCAAATCTTCACCTTCTATTAAAATACAACATAGCAAAACAATTCGCCTTTTTTAAATCCAGTAAATTATTTCGTCTACAATTACAACATTTAAAAATTAATTGCAAGGTGAGTATTGCTGCTTTTTTGAAAATAATTATCAGGGTTTGAGGGTACCAAGCCAGCGTGTTAAAAAAAAAATTATAAAAAGTCCGAAGCTTTTTATAAAGGATCCTGAGAAATAATTAAATTTACTATCATGAAAATTATCTTCATCTACTTATTATTAATGTTGCAGATTAATACTCTCATGTCACAAAGAGTTTTTCTAAAAAGTATTAAAAACAAGCTATACGATTTTGGGTTTGGATATCAGGCTTTATTAATTCAGGGAAATGCTTCGCCAATGGGAAAAATCGATGGTGGAAGTGCGTGGATGGGAGCAAGATTTATTAATAATAAGCTAATGGTAGGCATAGAAAGCGGCGTATTTCATCAACCTACCAATTCAGTTATTAAACAATGGCCGATGGGTAATCAGATGGCTACTGCAAGTGTTAATAATGGCACTCAGGTATTTAATCTTGGTACACTATTCCGTTATTACCTGCGCAATGACGGGATCGTCAATTACTATATTACTGGCGGTGGAGGCAAGTTATTCTCCAAAAGTGATTTATGGGTAACTGATGCCAATTTTGAGGACAACTGCGAAGTTATTGATAGAAGAGAGTTACTGCGTAGTAACAATCTGTATGGAAGTATTGGTGCAGGCTTTTCTATTTCAACATTTTATTTTATGACGGATGAGGATAATGATCTG
>JBBQYA010000158.1:0-3785 GCA_038209155.1 Sphingobacteriales bacterium
ATCAGGTGTTGGGCTAAAAGAAAGTGTTTAGTCGGAGTGGCCAGTCTGTCCACCCAGCTATTTACCACTATTAGTACGCAAACTTCGAGTTTGTTTTGGCTTACCTATATCGCTACTGGGAGGCTTACTGCTATTGGAACTATTTTTCTTTTAATTGTTCTCCAATTCAGCTATCCTCTCTTGAAGGTTAACAATCATTCCTGCCTGTCCGGAATTAATCTGAATTAAATCAGTATTCTGGTGTTGCTGGAGTTTATGATTAGATCTTTATTCAAAACAGATGCAATGTCGCAAATTGCAAATAATAATAAATAATGAAGTAATCCACATTAGGCTAAGAAATGGTAATATTGGCCTGAATAGTTACAAAAATAAATTGGTTTATTTATAGCTACTCCCACCCATGAGGGATTGATTTTTAATTGCCAAACCTCGTTCGCCTTATACGATAATTGAACCTGACTGTTTGGCAAGCGAGTCTCTCAATGATCTGTGGACCAGGTGTGCCGATGCTTCTGTTCATTTCATATAAGAAATACGGCTATCAACAAGTCTACCCTAAAGAAAGCAAAAGCCCCTGAATTTTTTCTATTAAAATTAACTAAATCCATGTTACCCATTTGGCTAACTTTGTCCATTATAGTTACTTTTCAAGCGGTGTTTCAGTTATTGAAAGCATAACTATTAAAAAGTTTCACAGAATTTAATAAAAGAAAAATAAAAAAATTAGAACTTTAAATTAAAAGTGATTAATAAATAGAATTAAAGAAGTAATTGAAATAAAAGCTATAATCGAGTACTTATGCATTACGAAAAGCTTATGTACCAAACTTGAAATCTATCAATTTCTAATGGATATTAACTTTTTACTTGTAGGTTAAAATACAATTATTTCATTTCCTGTTTGGGTAAGATTTATGATTAATTAACCACCTGCTTATAGGAAGGAAGATTGCACTGAAAATACAGCGAAAAAAATACAACAATAAAAAAACAAGTATTTCAAATCAGGTTTATATATAAGTAAAAAAATGAAAAAATCTATAACTATAAATATTCTACGGATATTACCGTTTGTTTTTCTAACTGCTTGTGGTAACCTAACGGAAGAAGCCGAAAAAAGACTGAATGAATTAAACAAAAAAGCCGAGTCTTTAGATTCTTTTATCAACAAAGAAGTAAATAAAGTAATATCTCTTGACTCACTCATTGATACTGAAAGGAAAAAAGTGAAAATATTAGATTCGCTGATAAACAAATCTTCTTCAAAAATTGATTCTATTGCGAAGAAAGGAAGTAAGTTATTAGAAAAAATTACTAATTAAATAAAATAGTAAAGTATGAAATGTCCAAGTTGTAATGTAAGTTTAGTAATGACTGACCGTAGTGGCATAGAAATTGATTATTGTCCAGATTGTCGGGGAGTTTGGCTTGACAGGGGAGAACTAGATAAAATTATTGAGCGTTCTTCCCCAACTATAAAAAACGTGCAACAAAATAGCTATCCTGACAAGCAGCGCTACACAACAGATAATGACTATCGGTACAAAAAGAAAAAAGGCCTGCTCGGAGAACTATTTGACTTTTAGCAGAATATATTATTGTCCATATTACTTTAGTAGAAAAATACAATAATAGAAAAAAACATAAAATAAGAAAAACCCTCAATAGGAAATATAAACTATTGGGGGTTAATTTGTTATGCAACACTTCTATTTTAGATTTAAAATAGAAGTTTTTCGTATTATGAAAACAATTTTCCCGTAAGGATAAATACTTGCGAAACCAATAAAATTCGTCCTGCTTATGTTAATACCATTAAGTTATTATTTAAAAAATGCAAAATAAATATTTATGGCTTTATTACTGCAAAAGACAAGCTAGAAAAACCCGTTACTCCCGGAAAGAAGCGCTTCTGACAGTTTACAAACAAATTATTGAAAGAAGAGAGAAAGCTATTTGATTGATTATCAAAGAATTTAAGTACGGATAAAAATCAATATAAACCAACTTTTAAATTTTCTATTTTGAGTACGAATGTCGGAGTATATTTATTTCGTCAATAATAATATTATGTGATACCTAACAAAGCCAACACAATATGAACACTGATGAATTTTTTGGACAAGCTATTGAAGAGTATGGAAATTCCATAGTACGCAAAGATTATAAAGCAACCCTCTCATTTATATATTCCAAATTATTTGAGTTTATTCCTAAAAATACGATTGAAAAGGCCTTAAAACTTCCAGAAAAAAATTGTATTATTCCATTTCGATATGTAGGATTTATTGACAGCAAAGACGAAAATTTCAAATGGTTACCTTTCAAATTGCATTTGACTTGTCCAATATATTTAAATATTGGAAATGTATACCTCGACTATTCAGATCCTGAAAAACCATATATAATTAACAAAGAAGAAGTGGAAAATGCCGATACATCTTATGATGAGGACTTGAGCCAAACCTCAGAGATTGTATTTAATGAAATGCAATTCTCATTAATAGAGGAATTAGAATTTTCAAGGATTGGCTTTTCAGGAGAACCAAATTGGATACAATATCCAGAAATACCTACGTGTCCAAAATCGAGAAAAAGAATGAAATTTCTCTGTCAATTAAATGGTGGAGTATCAGTAAAGAGGAAAAATATTCAACCTAAAGACGAGGGCTATCGAAGCTATTATGAGAAACTAAATTTTGGGGGAGACGGGGACTTATTTGTGTTTTTTGAACCAACATCAAAAGTTTCCTGCTATTTTATCCAAATCTAATAAAAATAATATAGAAAAGTAGAAAAAAACTTACAATAATTATTACCGATTCATCATAAAACTACATAATTCGGAAGAAAAATAAAAGTAATCAAATGTATTAGTAAACTTTACTTTTAAAAAAAAATTTGTCTAACTTAGAGTTTGGAATCTTCACCAATCTATACCGTATGCTACTATCCTATTTTATAATATCTGCTTTAATTATCACAGTTAATATTTTGCCCTTTATAAACCATCAGCACTGGTTTTTTCGTGTTTGGGAATTTGGCAGAATACAGGTGATGATCCTGCAATTTATAACATTATTATTGGGAATTGTATTTATTGAAGACAAAAGCATTCTTTTTTGGGGAACCATTGTAATACATGCAGTATTTATAATCAACAATTTCATCATTTTAATACCTTATACCATCGCATATAAGAAAAACACGACAAAAAATATTGACAAGCATTCGAAGGCTATTTCGATAATATCTGTGAATGTTTATCAATTTAATGAGCAGTACCAGGAATTAATAAAGTTAGTTAAGGAGGTTAAACCCGATATCCTGCTTACCATTGAATCCAATCAGGCCTGGGAAGATGCCATGGCTGAAATTGAACAGGAATATCCATACTTCAAAAAAGTACCATTAGAAAATACTTATGGAATTCATTTTTATACCAAATTACCTGCCAAATATATTAAAGTTAACTATTTTATAGCAGACGATCTGCCGAGTATTGAGGCTTCTCTGGAAATCGGACAAGGCCGGTCATTTACTTTTTTTGGGGTTCACCCACCTCCTCCCAGCCCTACCGAAGAAGATAATTCGAAAGAACGGGACGGAGAATTGCTTTCTATTGGCAAGAAAATAAAGGAAACGAAAGGACATGTGATTGTTATTGGTGACTTTAATAATGTTGCCTGGGCCAAATCTTCCATCCTATTTAGAAAAACTTCAGAATTAATAGATCCAAGGATTGGCCGCGGATTTGTATCTACCTATCATGCCAAATATAG
>JBBQYA010000159.1:0-3748 GCA_038209155.1 Sphingobacteriales bacterium
ATGAATAACAAAGAGAAAATAGATAAACTTCAAATTGCTGAAAAGGAACTTGCTTTCCTACTGAGCGAAAAAGAAAAGCTTGCCTCTCAACTAATTTTAGCGCAGAAAAATATTGATTTTCTAAATCAAGAAAAAGTAAAACGTGAAGCCGAACTTACCAAAGCAACTAATGCACTGGTTTTAGAAAACAAAGAAAAGGAAGCCATTCTCAACGCCCTACCTGCTAATATTGCATTAATAAATCAAGAAGGAATTATAAAATCAGTCAACAAAGCATGGCTAAATTATGGAAATGAAAACGGATCAAAATCTAATTATGAGACTATTGGTCTTAATTATTTCACTGCCTCAGAAAATTCAACCGCACCTGTAGAACCCTCGGGAGAAAAAATAGACACTGGAATAAGATCTGTGCTCAACGGAAATCAAAAACAATTTTCCTTAGAATATCCCTGCCATTCGCCCGATGAGCAAAGATGGTTTCAAGTTTTAGTGGCTCCTTTCATAGATAAAAAAGTTACAGGTGCAGTAGTTATGCACATAGATATCACCGAGCGAATAAAAATAGAACAAGAAGTTCATAAAATCAGTCGTCTCTATTCGTTTATCAGCGCCATCAATCAAACTATTGTGCACGCAAAAAATGAAGTTGAAGTATTCAAAAAAGCCTGTAGAATAGCAATAGAGGTAGGTAAGTTTAAAGCCGCTTGGATTCGAATGGTCGATAGCTCTTACACAGACCTCAATATCATAAATGGTTTTGGCATACTTCCAGAAGAAAAGATGCGAATTATTACTTTAGAAAATGATAAAAACGAACCACATCTTTATGTTTTGAATTATGATAAATCCTACATTTGCAATAATATCATTGAATGCATAGAATTAGAAACTTGGAAATCTTATGCAAAAGAAAAAGGTTTTAATTCAATCATGGTTTTACCTATTCGCAAATCAGGTAAAATTTTCTGCACCTTAAATTTATATGCTACAGAAATAGATTTTTTTAATCAAGTAGAAATAAAAATTCTAGAAGAAGTAGCAGGTGATATTTCTTTCGCTCTTGATGTTTTCGAAAAAGACAGACTAAGAGTAATCGCCGAATCAAACCTCCAAATTATTTTTGATAGCACTTCCGAAGGATTCATCCTCATTGATACAAATGGATGGGTAAAAAACTATAATTCAAAAGCCGATCTTGCTATTTTCTTAAATACAGAACTGGAAATCAAGATTGGTGATAGTATTTATGATTTTGTCCAACCATCAAGAAAAGGGAATTATGAAGGCTTTATTTCAAAAGTAGTTCTAGGTGAAACCATTCAATACGACTATTCTTTTGAAAGAATAAACGGCGAAATAAAATGGTATAACTTCACCTTAAGCCCTGCTTATAATAAATCATTTGAAATCGAAGGTATTTGCATTACATCAGCAGATATCACTCAGCGTAAAAAAGCAGAAGAGGAACTAAATATGTTTTTCGAATTGTCGGTAGATATGTTGGGTATTGCAGGAGATGATGGATATTTTAAAAGAGTGAATCCTTCTTTTGAAAAAGCACTGGGCTATACTCCTACTGAATTCTGCGCAAAACCATTTATAGAATTTGTTCATCCTGATGATGTGGCTATTACCAAACAGGAATTTAAAAATGTGGCAAAAGGTGTAAACTCTCTTTCATTTATCAACCGCTACCAATGTAAAGATGGTAATTATAAATGGATGGAATGGAGCTCTGAACAGATAAAAAAAACAATCTATTGTACATCAAGAGATATCACAGGAAGAAAAAAAGCTGCGGAATTACTTCAACAATCAGAATCAAACCTACAAGCTATTATTGAAAATACTGATGCTATCATCTATTCACTCGACCTCGAATTTAGATACATTACCTTTAATAAGCGTTTATATAATTTTCAAAAGAAAACGTATGATTTGGATATCAAAATAGGTGACTCAGTATTTCAGTTTTTTGAAAAGATAGAACCTTTGGAAGTAGACAATTGGAAAGAAAGATATTCAACAGCCCTAAAAGGCAAAACAGTTAAATTTGAAAAGGAATTCAATATAGGCGGAATCTACAACTACTCAAGTTTTGCAATTTATCCCATCAGGAAAAACAATAGCATAATCGGGCTCTCCTGTTTTGTGTATGATATTACCAAACAAAAAGAAGAGGAAAAGCATAAAGAAAGAATGACATTAGATCTCGTTCAGCGCAACAGAGATCTCGAACAATTCACTTTCATCATTTCGCATAATCTTAGATCACCTACCGCAAACATTATTGGGTTTACAGAGAATTTATTGGATGAAACACTCAGCCAGCAAGAACAAAAAGAATTTTTGAATGGTCTTTCCTTATCTGTAGCAGGCCTTGATTCCGTTATCAAAGACATTAACACCATTTTGCAAGTAAAACAAGAAATAAATGAAAAAAAAGAAGTCATTAATTTTTCAAAACTTGTAGAAGATATTAAAAGAAGTATCGGTAATCTGGTAGACAATCAAGATATCATCATCAAAACAGATTTTTCTGAAGTAGAAGAAATGTATTCTCTTAAAGGCTATATCCACAGTATTTTCTATAACCTTATTACCAATAGCATCAAATACAGAAAGCCCAAAGAGCAAGCAATAATAGAAATTAAAAGCCAAAAAGAAAATGAAAATATAGTTCTCACTTTCAAAGACAATGGATTAGGCATGGATATGAAAACCAAAGGCGATAAAGTTTTCGGCCTTTATAAACGCTTTCACTCTCATGTAGAAGGAAAAGGAATGGGATTGTTTATGGTAAAAACACAAATAGAGTCATTGGGTGGTAAAATATCAATCTCCAGTGAACTCAATAAAGGAACGCAATTCAAAATAATAGTTAAAAATTAAACTTAAATTAAATGACTCAAATAGCAAAACGTTTTCTGATCGTGGATGACGATCCTCTAAACAATTCCCTTTCAAAATTGGTGATAAGAAAAACACTCGGCAAAGTGGAAGTTATTGACTTTCTTGTTCCTGAAAACGGATTAGAATTCATTGAATTCAAATCCAATTATCATTCAGAGGAAGAAAAAGTAACGCTGCTTTTAGATATCAACATGCCTAGCATGACAGGTTGGGAGTTTTTAGAGAAGTTTGACCAGTTCAAAAATTCATTAAAAGAACAATTCAACATTTACATTCTCTCCTCCTCTATAGATCCATGCGACATAAGCCGAGCAAAAGAAAATCCGCTAGTAATAGATTTTATAGAAAAACCATTAAACAAAGCAAGTCTTAATAAAATATTTGAAAGTCAATTAAAACCGGAAATTCCTTTTGCCGACAATTAAGAAAACCGATTTATCAAAAATTATATAAAATAACTATGATAGAATTTGGTTCAGAAGTATAGCAAATACATTACTATACTATTTTTTGGACATTTTGTTCTATTGGAAACATTATCCTACGAGAGTGTTTAGCTTAAATTAAAGAATTACATTAGGCTTGATTCTTGCAAAACCTAAAAGAATTCAGACCTTTTAAAAAAACATTAACCCAAACGTTTACCATCAAAATTTAAACTAAACAAATGAACAAAAACGGAGCAATTATTATCATTGAAGATGATACAGACGATCAAGAGATGTTAAGCGACATCTTTAAAGAACTTAATTATAATAATAAAATAGTCTTTTTTAATGATGGTCAAGAAGCACTTAATTACTTATGTGCAAAAACTGCCGAGCCTTTCATT
>JBBQYA010000160.1:0-3608 GCA_038209155.1 Sphingobacteriales bacterium
ATATAATCGCTTTGTATGATTATACCGGAAAACAGGTTTTGCAATATGCGGTAGCAGCAGGAGAAGAAATGCAACTAAACACTGGAAATTTAGCCACAGGTATTTACTTGCTTCGGCTTAATAGAAACAACAGAAGCATGAGTACCAAAAGGGTGATGATAAATAGGTGAGGGAAATAGAATAATATAATTAAGGAAATTTTAAAAACTATTTTTATGCAACTTGCATGAAAATAGTTTTTTTTCATTTTGCTCGAAATACTCTACGAAGACAATCATATAATTGCTGTAAATAAGAAATCTGGAGATATAGTTCAGATAGATAAAACAGAAGATAAGCCATTGGAAGAGATGGTTCAGGAATATATTGCAAAAAAATACAACAAACCGGGTAGAGCTTTTGTCGGCGTTATTCATAGATTGGATAGGCCGGTAAGTGGTGTCATATTATTTGCCAGAACTAGCAAAGCTCAAGAACGCTTGAATCTCATGTTTAAAAACAGAGAGATGAAGAAAACGTACTGGGCTGTGGTGAAAAACATTCCTGAGCCAACAAGCGGAACGCTTATTCATTTTTTAGTAAAAAATCCTGAAACCAATATTACTACGGCACATAATGCAGAAGTGCAAGGAAGCCAAAGGGCAGAATTGCATTATAAATTAATAGCAAAAATCGCTGACTATTATTTGATTGAAGTAGATCCAATTACTGGTAGACCGCATCAAATTCGAGTTCAATTGGCATCTCTTGGTTGCCCAATTAGAGGAGATAAGAAATATGGTTTTTCAAAACCGAATTCAAATCATTCGATAAATTTACATGCGAGAAAAATAAAGTTCATTCATCCAATAAAAAAGGAAGAAATAGAAATTTTTGCTCCTTTGCCTTCTGAAAGCTTTTGGCAGCAATTTGAAAAAATTTGAATTCAAAGTTACAAAGTTGCATTTGCGTAAAGGATTGCAGCGGCATCCTTTTTTATTTTTCATAAAAAAGATAAAGCGGAAAGCCTGACCTCTCTCCTTTTTAGAGAGAGGATACGCCCAAGAATCTTATTAAAAACAATTTTAACAATAAGGTTTAAAACAGCATTGTTTTTTACTCAATAATTACTTTCCGTATGCTTTTTGCTTTTTCTGATTGGATAGAAAGTAAATAAACTCCGGCTTTTAATTCTGAAGTGTTTATGGTAAGTATTTCTGTGTTGAAACTGGTGTTTTGATAAACAAGACTTCCTAAGATCGTGTATAAATTAATCTTTACTTGGTCATTCTTTTCTAGTTCTATAAATAACTGATCTTTAACTGGATTTGGATAGATTTTTAATCCTGCAATTTCTTGATTAGAAATTCCTGAAGTTTTACAAGCTGTTGAATCTTTTCCTGCAATTTGAGAATTAGCAATTCCTAAATTCAATACATTTTCGTACAGAAATGAACTTATGATATTGATGGTAGTATCCATATAAGCTGCGCCATAAGCTGTTTTGTATTCGTAATATGGAACATGTGGTGCTTCGCAAAAAGTAAATATTTTTGATTTAGAATTAGGATATGTTCGAAGTTTTTTGGTAATAGCCCAACTTCCATCTATCGGTAAAATCGGATTTCCGAAAACAAAAATGGTATCAGAAGCATAAGGAACTGTAAAATCTTGGGTGCCGTGCAAACTTACAATTGGAATCAATGCATCTGTTGGCGAAATCATATTTGTATCTGCTAATGCTCCACATAAATTAATAATTCCAGCTACAGTTGATGTATTGCTCAGATTGTTGGTTATACCTTCTAATCCACCAAGTCCAGATAAATTGGCTGGAGAATAGGTAGTAGTATCCACAATACTCGGGGTTTCATCAATTGTGTTTAAATAAGCCAAATGCAAACCAATAAATCCACCAGCAGATGAGCCGCCATAGATTATTTTATTAGTATCAATTTTATAAACAGATGCTTGGGATTTCATAAAACGAACTGCTGCTCTTCCATCTTGCATTGCTCGCCAAACTGCTCTAGTTGCATTTACGGCATTGAAAAAGAAATCATCATAACCAAGTCTATACGATTGAGAAACAGTTACGTATCCTCTTTTTGCAAATTCTTTGCACAACCACACAACATCTTGTGTGGTTCTATTGCCCACGATAAAAGAACCTCCATGCGTGAAAAATATGACTGGTCGGGAAATACTGGAATCGCCAGCCGGCATATAAATATTTAAAGCTAAATCAATAGGATTTGTGTAATTGGCAGGCACATTACTACCGTATACAATATTCATGACCGAATCATAATTGGTAAAAACTTTTGATTGATACCGAAGCGTTCCTACTTGAGCAAAAGAAAAATTTAAGCTGAATAGAAATGATAAAAGAAGTAAAGATTTTTTCATGATTGTTTTTTTTTTCAACTTTTGAAAGTACACATTAATTGCAAAAAAAAGGAGAATTGTTGAATTCTCCTTTTTTGTTTGTTGATAAAATTTATTATTTAATGATCAGTTTTCCAGATTTTACTTGATTTTCTGTTTTTAAAACATAATTATAAATACCTGAAGCTAAATCAGAAACATTACTGGCGTATGAATGATTTCCCGCAGATAATTTCTTATTCAAAACTTCTTTCACTTCTTGCCCTAATTGGTTGTAAATAATCAAAGAAGTTTTGGTTTCCTTATTTAAATTAAAACTAAAATTTGTAATATTTTCCGTTGGATTTGGATAGGTGGTAAATGAACTTGCAATTTCATTTAATTGATTAATTCCAGAAGTAGGAGCAGAATTGTATTTGATTTGTGCTGCTTGTGCACTGCTTTGTAAATCTGAAAGACTATCGCCACCAATAATTGCTAGAGCAAACACAATACTTGAATTGGGTGCTAAACTATAAGGTCCGGCTCCTACAGTATACATTACATCATTTCCATTTGCGCTAATGTAACCAAGACTATCTGAAAAAATTCCGCTAGAAAGGGAAGTGTATTTTTCAGCAATTGAAAAACCATTTTCTTGCAAATCACCGGGTATCTGATAGGATTGAGGATAAAAGGCAGGAGAGCCAGGCGTGCTTGTAGTCAATATTTTAACCCCTGCCCAAGGATCAGAAGCTACTAATGTTTGGGCATAGGCAAGTGTATTTATTGAATCGTAAGCAATTCTATTGTTTGATGAAGAAGCAATATCCCAATCGAAAAACATGCCGGGGTATAAATTGGTATAAGTTGTTGAGCTTGTATTTTTGATGGTATATTCAAAAATTGCATATTTATCATCTGGTGCAGAATTCCAAGCCATTTCTCTATGCTTAATTTCTAAATCTAAAGGAGGATTTGCAAAAGCATCATTAAATTTACCCATGCTTAAAAAATCAAAACCAGCTTGATTCGATTTTGCCACACGGGTGATGGATGAAAAATTATTATCAGGACTTGCGGATTCTGAACGAGCACAATTGGATACTTGTGTAGGAGAGGCACCAACCATTAAAGCACCTTCATAAAGCATATTTATGTTTTTGTATTTGAATCCTAAGCCTCTGGTAAGTCCTTCGTCAGCAAAACCAACTTTTCCGATTCCTGTAGCGGTAGTACTTATTTGATTTACCGTAATATTC
>JBBQYA010000161.1:0-3596 GCA_038209155.1 Sphingobacteriales bacterium
ACAAAAATATGATTTGGATGGAGTTCAGTAGAGGTTTCTCCATCGCCAAATGTCCATAAAACGGATTTGTGAGTAGCCAACATGTTTCCTATTTCAATAAATTCCACATATAATGGAGCGCATCCTCCATCTTTGTCTGGTTTCACTTCAAACTCAACATCTTTTACTTCTATAGTTCCAATTTTAATAATACTATCTACACAACCCAAATAATTAATAGCTTTCAATATCACAGTATATTTACCTGAGCTTGCAAATGAATGGGAAGTATTGAAGGTAGTGGCAGTATCGCCGTCACCGAAATCCCAAAGCCAAGTATTTATTTTTTCTGGGCTAGGAGTGGTATTGGTAAAATTCACTTTTGTCAATTTACAAACCACTGAATTGTCGGCGATAAAATTTGGACTAGGTTTTAGATCTATTCGCACAGAATCTGGAGATTTTATTGCAAATACACAACCCTTATCATCTTGCATAATTAATACCGGATGGAAAACCCCGATTCTTGAATAGGTATGAGCTACTGTAATTCCATTACCGATGATTCCATCACCAAAATCCCAAGTAAAGCTGGTCGCATTCAGAGAGGTAGCAGTAAAGGTAATTAAGGTGTTTATTCCAATACAAGCATTCTTAGGAGTGAAATCGAAAGTTCCTTTTGGACCTAGTACAATCACTGATTTTGATTTAATAATGGTATCTGTACAACCAGTAGAGGAGGTAATAATTAATCGAACATCAAACTCCCCGGGAGTAGTGTAGATTTTCACTGGATCTTTAGCTTGCGAAGTACTTCCATCACCGAAATCCCATCTCCAAGAAATTGCTCCATTCAAAGATTGATCGGTAAAATTAACCAAAAATGGAGGGCAATTTCCAACATTAGGACTATGAATAAAATTTGCAATAGGATTTGCAATGGTAATGGTTTGGCCACTAATAAAAGTGCTATCACAACCAAGAGAATCAGTTACAGTTAACGAAACTGTGTAAACTCCATCGCTTGTAAAAGCATGTATTGCATTAATAGCTGTTGAGGTAGTTCCATCTCCAAAGTTCCATAAATATGTTTGGTTGGTATCTATTGAAGTGTTGGTGAAACGGATAATCTGACCAGAACAACTTATCGTTTTATCAATAGTGAAAGATGAATTAGGTAATGATAGTTTTATATATTTTTTCTGGATAATTTTATTCGAACAGCCGTCTGCATCAGTAATGGTAAGCGCAACATCATAACTTCCTAAAACGGTATAGATATGAGTTGGATTTTTTAAAATCGAAACATTTCCATCACCAAAATCCCATAAATAAGATACTGCTGGTGCAGAAAGTATGCTCGAATCTCTGAAATTTACACTGAATGGTAAACAACCATTTTTCTTATTAGAAGTGAATAGCGAAACTGGCCCTTTTGCTACAATTAAATTTCCACGAACAAGAGAATCTATACAGCCTGCAAAGTTCTTAACAAATAATTTTACAGTGTAAGTTCCGGGTTGAGTGTAGGTATAGGTAGGGTTTTTTAATGTTGAAGTTTTACCATCTCCAAAATTCCACAACCAAGTGCTTGCAGCTATACTACTATCTCTAAATGCAACGGTAAGAGGATAGCAACCAGTAAATGTACTTGCACCAAAATTGGCATCTGGAATAGTTATTACAATCGGGGTTTCAAAAGTTGCTGTACAACCATTGACATTGGTAACCGATAATAATACGTTATAAGTTCCAGTTGCTGCATAATTATGAGTTGGAGCAATGTCAGTAGAAAATGTTCCATCTCCAAAATCCCAGATTAGGCTGTTAAAATTTTTAGAATTATTGATAAAGGTAATATCTAAATAGGTAGAACAATTTTGCGAATAGGCAAATCTTGCATAAGGAGGTAAAATTTCTATGTATTTATCCTTCTTCAAAACTACCTTACAGCCATTTTTAAAAACAGTAAGCGTCACGTCATAAAAACCTTGATTGGTATAAATATGGATTGGATTTTCCAAGGTACTACTTCCACCATCTCCAAAATTCCACAAATAAGTTTCCCCATTGGTAGAAGTATTTGTAAATGTAACCGGTTGATTAACACAATAAACTAAAGGGTTTGCAAAAAAATCAACAATTGGAGTCGACCCGGTTCTTACGTGATTGGTTTTTACGATAGTATCTAAACATCCACTTTGGGTGGTGATAATTAAACTTACTGTAAATGTTCCCGCTGTTGTGTAAGAATAGGAAGGATTTTGTTGGGCTGATGTACCACCATCTCCAAAATTCCATGCCCAAGAAATTACAGGCTCCACCGATGTAGACTTGTCTGTAAAAGTAATGGAATGAGGCAAACAACCATCTTTTTCTGTATTAATAAATGCAGCAATAGGAGCACTTATTTTAACAAAATCTTTTTTGGTCAAAATTGTAGTACACGTAGCTGTAGTAGCTCTAAGAGTTACAGAATAATAACCACTTGCAGTATAAGTATTTGTAGGATTTTTCAAAGTAGATATCTTTCCATCTCCAAATTTCCATTGCCAAGCTATCGCTCCGACTGTTAAATCTGTGAAACTTACTACAAGCGGGAAGGTACAAGAAGACAAATTGCTTCCAGTGAACATTGCAGTATCACCTAATCCTACACTTATATAATTGGATTTTGTAATGGAATCTTCGCATATTCCTGAAAAGGAAGATTTTAATTTAACAGTGTATAATCCAGAGCTGACATATTTTTTAGTTGGATTTTTCAATGTAGAAAAGGTACCATCACCAAAATCCCATCTCCAATTGTTAGCTTGAGAGGAAGAAGAATCACTAAATAGTAAAGTACTATTCACACAGGTATTTTGATTATCTACTGAAAATTCGCTTGTGAACTTTTTGAAATGGATGTAATCTGTTTTAGTTTCTGAATAAATACAAACAGAACCATCTGTTACCGATAAGGTAACAGTATATTTATTTGCAATAGTATTGGTATAAACATGAACAGGATTGGCAAAATTGGAAGTGGTTCCATCTCCGAAATTCCACAAATAAGTATATAGTGTGTTCCCCCCAGATATGACTGAAGTGAAATTAGAACTTAAAGAACTTAAACAACTTTCTCTAACATTGGCACTGAAACTTCCAATAATAGGTTCTTTTACATCTATATAATTGGGTTTAACTTCCGAGGATATACATCCAGCAGAATCAGTAGCAACTAATGTTACAGTGAAGCTTCCAGGTATTCCATAAGTATGAATAGGATTTTGATTAGCAGAAGTTATTCCATCCCCAAAATCCCATAAATAGGAAACTATGTTGCTACTAGATGAATTACTTAAATCAGTAAATTGAACAGTTAGTGAACCACATCCTTCTAAAGTATCAGCTTTAAAACTTACTGTTGGTTTTTCATAAACTTGTACATATTTGCTCTTTGTAATAGTATCAGAAATCCCATTTTTAGTTACAATTAATTGAACAGTAAAATTACCTTGAGTAATGTATAATGCACTCGGGTTTCGCTGAGTAGAAGTATTTCCATTTCCTAAATCCCATAGCCATGAATCTGGATTTCCGGTGGATAGGTCTGTAAATGCAATTTGAACTGG
>JBBQYA010000162.1:0-3488 GCA_038209155.1 Sphingobacteriales bacterium
AAATAAATCCACTTATTTCCCCCAAAAAAGATTTCCGCCACAATTTTTAAAAATCTATTTCCATCATTCATTCCATTTATTCTTCTATAATTAATTAATTTCGCGGCATGACAAAAGCAGCTAGACCCACTATTTTAGTAATAAATGATGATGGAATCACCGCGCCGGGCATAAAAGTTCTGGCGCATTTGATGAAAGAGTTGGGAGATGTAACGGTGGTAGCACCCGATGGTCCGCAATCTGCAATGGGGCATGCAATAACTATTGCAAAACCTTTGCGCTTAGATAAAGTAGATATTTATCCTGGAATAGAAATGTACCAAAGTTCTGGTACGCCAGTAGATTGTGTGAAATTAGCTGTGAATCAGGTTTTGCATAAAAAACCAGATTTATGTGTTTCTGGAATTAATCATGGATCCAATTCTTCTATTAATGTGATTTATTCTGGAACAATGTCGGCAGCAATGGAAGGTGCCATTGAAGGAATTCCATCCATAGGATTTTCATTAGCAGATTTTTCTCAAGATGCAGATTTCTCTGGAGTTGAAAAATTTGTAACTCAAATATGCAAGCAGGTATTAAAAAACGGATTGCCGCAAGGAACTTTGTTGAATGTAAATTTTCCAAAAACAAAAAATATAAAAGGAATTAAAATTTGTAGACAGGCAGTTGCGAAATATGAAGAAGAATTTGACGAACGCTTAGATCCACATAAAAGAAAATATTATTGGTTGACGGGTAAATTTGCATTGAACGACCAGGGTACAGATACTGATGAGTGGGCATTGAAAAATGATTTTGCTTCTATAGTTCCAGTTCAATTTGATTTTACATCCTATGCTGCAATTCCAGTATTAAATAATTGGGATTTTAATGTTTAGAAAAGACAATTTCGCTCAAGGAATGGCAATAGGAGCCACTTTACCAATTCTTACTTATGTGATTATCGAATTTATTAAAACTCAAATTACGGTTTTCACTAGAGAGAATTTTATTTATATTATTTGCGTTGGAGTCAATGTGTTTATTTTTCGGTATTTCATAAAAAAGGAATTTGACCAAACGGCAAAAGGTATTTTGCTGGTGACTTTTATTTATGCCTTTACTTTTTTTTATAAATTTTTTAAAGTTTGAAATACTATTTGGTAGCAGGCGAAAACTCGGGAGATTTGCATGGCGCATCCCTGATGAAAGAAATTAAGAAATCAGATTCAAATTCGGAATTTCGGTTTTTCGGCGGCGACAAGATGGAAGATCAAGGAGGAACTTTGGCAAAACACTTTTCAGAAATGGCATTTATGGGTTTCATAGAAGTGCTTTCTAATCTACAACAAATTCGAAAAAATATTTCTTTTTGTAAACAAGACATAGAAGCTTGGCAACCCGATGCTTTGATTTTAATTGATTTTCCAGGCTTTAATTTACGAATAGCAGAATTTGCACACAATAAAAAGATTCCGGTTTTCTATTACATTTCTCCAAAAATTTGGGCTTGGAATGAGAATAGAATTCAAACGATTAAAAAATATGTAGATCATTTATTTGTAATTTTTCCTTTTGAAGTAGAGTATTTTAAAAAATGGAATTACAAAGTAGATTATGTAGGAAATCCACTATGGGATACCATCGAAAATTTTAAGACTCAGAAATCAAAACCAGAAGCATTTAAAGATAAAAATATAATTGCTTTGCTACCCGGAAGCAGAAAACAAGAAATAGAACGCATATTTCCAGAAATGGTAAAAGCAATAGAACTACTTCCGAATGAAAAATTTGTTGTAGCCGGAGTGACAGCTTTTTCAGAAAAATTTTATCGGCAATGGTTGAAAAACAAAGACATTCCTATTGTTTTTGACTCCACGTATGAAATACTTTCTGAGGCAAAAGCAGCCATCGTTACATCAGGAACGGCAACTTTGGAAACTGCATTGTTCAATGTGCCACAAGTAGTTTGCTACAAGGGAGCAAGGATTTCAATTTTTATAGCTAGAATGCTGATAAAAATTAAATACATTTCTTTAGTCAATCTAATTGTAGATAAGCCAGTTGTGAAAGAGTTAATCCAAGAAAAATGTACAGATAAGTCGATAGCAGAAGAAATTAAAAGCATTAATGAAAATGTAATTTATAGAAATCAGATGTTGGATAATTATTCGTTATTAAAAAACACCTTATCTAAAAAAGGAGCTTCGTTTACTACTGCACAATTAATTAAAAAGTATTTGTCGGAACGAAAATCATAAATGAAAAAAGCTATCCTGTTTTTCTTTTTCATTATGTTAAATAGCTATTTGTTTGCTGATGTTCGGGTGGGGATTTTTACTGAAATTAAATCCAAAAAATTTTTTCTTAAAATAGATTCTGGCAATTATCATTTACTTTCTGGAACAGATACCATTCTTTTTTTGCAAGCAGAACAGAGTATTAGCTTCACATTAACAGAAAATAAAAAAATTTTAGTTTTTGTAAATGGAGTTTCTAAGGGAAATTACGCAAAAATTTTTTTAAAAGGAGAGGATTCCTGTAACAATAGTTTTAGAATAAATTCTGTAATTCCCGTTTCCGCTACCTTCGTTTATGACGATGATTTGGAATTAAATCCAAGCACTTGGTATTTCCAGCCCGTAAACTTAGTATCGCAACAAAATTATCTTTCTGGAGTGGTAGAAGGAGAAATAGGAGAGAGTAGAGATCGGGAAGTTCTGCGAGTACAGTCTATTATTTCACGAACATTTTTATTATCAAGCGGTCCAGAGAAACATAAATTGTCTGGATTTGATGTGTGTAATACGGTAAACTGTCAAGTATACCCAGGAAAATCTAGGTTTAATCCTTTGATACCAGAAGCAGTGAAATCTACAGGAGATTTAGTGATAGCAGATTCTGCTTGTAGAGCTATTGAAGCCTTGTTTTTTTCTAATTGTGGCGGTCAAACCTGTAATTCAGAAGATGTTTTTAAAAATCCAACCACTTATTTACGATCGGTAATTGATACTTTTTGTTTAAATTCCTCGCAGAGTAAATGGGAAAAACGGTTTTCTCTTTATAAATGGAATAGTTATTTAAGTAAAAAAACAAAATCAATAGTAAATGACACCTTAAATTTTGAACAATTTGCAAGGAAACAAAAACATGATCATTATAATGTAGCGCTGAAAGATATTCGATATGATTTTGGTATAAAATCTTCTTTTTTTGCCATAAAGCATTTTCAAAATGAAGTTATTTTTTCAGGCAAAGGTTTCGGCCATGGAGTAGGGTTGTGCCAACAAGGAGCTATTGCAATGGCAAAAAATGGATGTAATGCATCGGAAATTATTTACTTTTATTATACTGGAGTTCAAATTATCAATGCAATTGATCTAAATCTGACAAAAAAATAGCACATATTTGTAAAATAAAAAATGGGGGTTTAGCTCAGTTGGCTAGAGTATTTGCCTGGCAGGCAAGGGGTCACCGGTTCGAATCCGGTAACCTCCACTTTAAAA
>JBBQYA010000163.1:0-3390 GCA_038209155.1 Sphingobacteriales bacterium
GAAAATACAACTCAAAAAAGAGTTGATTTAGAAAAAAGTACAATAAATGAAATTGATATTCACCCATTAAATCAAATAAGAAGTTACAGAACTGTTGACCAACTTCTTGATGAACATTGGGCAACAACACCATTTGGCAACTTTGATAGTCCGTTATATAGATTGAGAAAACCACCAAAACAGCCACAACTTGAAATTCAATTTTATTCCTGCTCGGAAGATACTGAAAATTATAATTTTAGATTTATAATTACTAGCAAAGATTTAGATTCAAGACGTGCTAACTTTTTTATTGACGATATAAATAATGTTTTACCAAATACTACAATCTGCTCAAAAACATTGAATTTAGGCTCAATGGAACGTACTACCTTTGACACGAAAGTTAGTAAAAACGAGGTAAAAAAACTAAATTCAAATTTTGAATTTGGTGGTTTTGAATTTAAAGCATTTTTATTATGCGATGGACTTTCAGCAGAAACAAACAAATTTACATTAGGAAATAAAAAATCAGAAAATAGCAAAACAAAACAGGAAGAATGTTTGTGCAAAAAAAGAGAATATAAAGCAGATGAACTAAAATATATAGTAACTGAATTAAGAAAACTTGATACAAGACAAATCAGTTCTAATCCTAAAGACAAAAACGGAAATAGAACCTACAAAGATTTTGATGGTAAAGTTGTTCCAAGCACAGATAGAGGAATTAGCCCAAATCCAAAATTTAAGTTAAATTTAGTAACTATTGAAAAATCAGTTTTTGATGACATTGCAGAAGATAAGAAAAAAAATGAAGATAGATTATTTTTAAAAAAATTTAGTGATTTAAATGTAAGGGCAAGCGAAGCAAATTATAATGAATTTGCAAAACAAATAAATAATACTTTAAAAAAGTATGAAATTAATACATGTATCAGAAAAATTCATTTTTTTGCGCAATTATATCACGAAACACAAAAATTGACTACAACATATGAAACTGACCCAAGTTCAAATGTTTCTGGTGGTGATTATTACAGAGGCAGAGGATTAGTTCATCTTACACACGATTACAATTATTTACAATGTTACGATTATAGATTCAATAAATCTTTTTTTAAATCATATATCAAACATCGCGTTAGTTACGAATCAGTAAACCAATTTAATACCAGAACCGAAAATAAATACATTTCAGTTGATGAAATGAAAACAGTTGATGAATTTGTAAAATTAGTTTCAACTGAACTTTTTTATGCTTGCGATACAGCAGGTTGGTACTGGAAAGAATACAAAATAAATAACTATGCCGATAAAGATGATTTAATAAATGTTTCCGCTATTATAAACAATCCATCAGCCAAAAATGTTACTTCAACAACCAATATTAGAGGTTATTCAGAACGAAGAAAATATTATGATTTGATGAAAATAATTTTTGATTATGAAAACTGTAAGTAACTACATACCAAATTCTCTAATTAAAAAAATAATATTTGCTTTTTTAGTGATTTTTATAAGCTGTCAAAAAAGTGAAGAAAAAAAAATAAATTTAATAAAAGAGAAATTAAATGAATTAAAAGTACCATCTTATGAAAAATTAGGTAATATTACTAACATTGAAAAATTCAGTAACGACGTAACAAATTTAGTTACTGAATTAATAAATAATGACCAACTAGATATTAGCACAATTAATGGTTTAAAAAAAAATATTGAATTCAAAACAAATAAAATTAAAATTTATAGTCTAAATTATGTAATATACGGCGATTCACATTTAACAACTTTTCCAATAATACAATGGAAAAGTAACGACAAAATCTATGCTTATAATCTCTCAAAAAATATTCAATGTGATTTTAAAAAAGTAATCGAACTAAATAAAAATTTATTTTTGCTAATTGGTATAACAAAATTTGAGATTGGAGAAGTAGCATATATAATTGAAATAAAAAAAGACAAAATTAACCTTAAATATCCTGCATTTTCTAAAAGACCATTTTTAAATTTAAACGCTGGAAAATTCACATATAATTCTTCAACAAAAATATTAGAATTCAAACTTAATAACAAGTATGAAAAGGAAGATTTATTTAGTAGATTTTATTCAAAAGATAAATATGGACAATTCTATAAAGACAGTATTTTTATTAAAGAAATTGGAAATTTAATTTCATTAGAATATGAAGAAAAAGGTAAATTTCAGCTAAAATTTAATGGTATATATTTTGAAAATAACAAGTTTACTAATGATGATGAATAATTTATTGGTTACTCATTTAATACTATGGACATAAAAAAAAGGAATATCTTAATCGCAGAAAGAAATGTTTGCTCCGCAAACAAACTTATTGCTACCGCAACAAGTTTTATAGTAAATGCAATTAGATTTACTCTTTCCGCATTTAGATTTAGAGCTTTCGCAGAAAGAAATATAATAACCGAAAATAGAATTATTACTTCCTCGTTTAGATTTAGATCGTCCGCAGAAAGAGATATAGCAACCGTAAATAGAATTAATGCTTCCGCATTTAGATTAAGAGTGCCCGCACTTGTGAAACTAGAATAATGAAAAAAATAAGGGCATCAGTTAACAGCGGTTTCAAGAAATGGCGAAAAATGTGGTAAATTCACGTCTTTCTTTCGCAAGAAATATTGTCTTAGCAGAAAATATTCAGTTACGAAGTTCGCCACTTCTTGAAGCCGCAAACCGTCAGGCTGTGAAAAAACTAGCTTTTTACTGAAATTAGACTCATTTTCGACTCTTTAGTTCTTGTTTTAAAGGCTTTGGAGAGGTGCTGGTTTAGTCTACTTGTTTGTAGGTCCAAAATATGGGTTCGCCTATTGGTCTTATTTTGCTTCAATTTTGGTTGGTTTTTAAAAGCCAAGCCGCTTTCTTATAGTTTGGTTTCCAGTCTTTCAATTTTTCTATCAGTTGTTCAATCCCAAGAATGTTCATCGCCCGTTTCATGTTGTAAACCGTCATGAGTAATGCCATTTCTCCATTGACTTTAACTAAGCCTCGCAGGTTGGTATGGTTAAAACCCCATTGACGTTTGATGGTGCCAAATATATGTTCGTTCATTTCTTGCCTCTTCCTATACAACTCTTTATTCAATAGATAATTACGATTGTTTTTCTCTACTGCCTCTGCATATTCACTCCTTTCTATTTCCCTGCCTCCCTTTGCTTATTTGAGGATCTCCGCTTTGCAGCAGAGCCTCGGTAAGTAGTTCATATTTGATCTTATTGGTCTTCAGGCGAGCGATTTTCTCTTGCACTTGGCTGATGCGTTCGGGTGCTTCAGCTGCATCATTCTTATCTACTTCTGCAAAGTATTCATTAGTCTTTTCTTCGATATAAGCCAAATGACGGTCTATCTTCTTTTGATTGTAATTATTCTTCTTG
>JBBQYA010000164.1:0-3353 GCA_038209155.1 Sphingobacteriales bacterium
ACAGCAGCAGATCCAGAATTGTGTGTAACTGGATCGACTAATATTCAATTAGCAAGTTCTGAAACTGGAGTAAATTATCAATTAAGAAATAATACAGGAAATGTAAATGTGGGTTCTTTAGTAGCAGGAACAGGTTCTGCACTAGTTTTGCCAACGGGAAGTATTTCAATATCAACAACTTATAACGTATTTGCTACAAGAGTTTCTACTTCTTGTACTCGGCATATGACAAATACTGTGACCGTAACCGTAAATCCTGCACTTTCTGGAAACACAATTTCAGGAGCTCAATCTATTTGTAATGGTTCTGTACCAAATAGTATAACAGGTTCATTACCAACAGGAGGAAATGGAACCTATGCTTATTTATGGGAAAGTAGCACGACAAGTTCTGTAGCAGGTTTTGCTACTGCAACTGGTACTGCCACTAATCAAAATTACAGCCCAGTAGCTTTATCTCAAACTACATGGTTTAGAAGAAATGTAAATTCTGGATCTTGTGTTAATGTAACGGCAGCTTTGGAAATCACTGTTATTTTATGCTCTCCTACTATCACAACCTTTTCACCAACAACAGCAGGAACTGGAATGACCCTAACCATCACAGGTACAAATTTTACAAATTCGACTATCGTTAGTTTCGGCGGAACAGCTGCTCAATCTTTCATTGTAGTAAACTCAACGACAATAACCGCTGTAGTGGCTTTAGGAACTTCTGGTTCAGTTTCAGTTACCAATCCTTCTGCTTCTGGTTTACGATCAGGATTTATTTACGATCCTAATTTGACGGAACGCAAAGGAACTTCTTGGACGAATGGAGCTCCAACAGCTTCTTCTAATATTATTTTAAATGGAAATTATACTGTAGGAGTTGATGATGGTGGAGTAGATTTAGTTGCAAATACATTTACCATCAACAATCCATTTGTTCTAACTGTTAATTCAGATAAAAATGTAACGATTAATGGAAATTTTGTAAATAATGGAACGGTAACTTTAAAATCAGATGTAAACGGTACTGCCTCTTTTTTAGATAATGGAAACATAAGCGGATCAGGTGTTTACAATATGGAGCAATATTTAACAGGAACCGGTGGCGCTAATCCTACAGGCAGAGTATGGTTTGTAGCAAGTCCATTATCGGCTGCTCAAAGTGCTGCTTTAAACCCTGCATTAACAAAGAAATTAGTTTTTTGGACAGAATCAACACAGGCTTATACTTCCATATTAAATAATACAACCACGTTAACTCCTCCGATGAGAGGATATCAAACTAGATATTCTTCTAATGGTCCAATTAATTTCACAGGTGGTCAGTTTAATTCTGGATCTTATTCAACCAATAGTTTGTCCAGAACGGGAACTACAAATACTCAAAGAGGTTTCCATTTAATGGGAAATCCATATCCATCACATTTAGATTGGGATTTGGTTACAAAAACTAATGTAATGACTACAATGTGGTATAGAACAGCAACTGCTTCTAATGTAAACGTTTTTGATACCTATAATGCAGTTGGTCAAATTGGTACGAATAATAGTGGCAATGGAGCGGTAACAGGTAAAATTCCACCGATGCAATCTTTTTGGGTAAGAGTTGGTGGTGCAGGGACTATTGGAGACGGAACAACAGGAGCATTGACTTATAATAATACGATGAGATCTCATGAAAATCAAAAATTGTTTAGAAGTTCAACTGCAACACCACAAGATTTTTTGAGATTCAAAATATCTAATGGAACATTGAACGATGAAGCAATTTTATATTTCAACTCATCTGCTTCTAATTTGTCGGATTCATACGATTCACCAAAGCTATTTGCAAGTGATCCAAACGCACCTCAACTTTACACTAAAGTAGGTTCAGAAAATGTAACTATTAATGGTTTGCAAACTATTTCTACTGGATTATCAATTCTTGTTGGTTATAAAGTTGGTGCAATTGGTACTTATACTTTTAATGTAACGGAAATTAATTTCACCAATACAGTGATTTTAGAAGATAAATTGTTGGGCGTGTTTCATAATTTATCTGCTAACCCTATTTATACTTTTACTTCTAATATAGTAAATAGTAGCACTCGATTTGCAATTAGTTTTATAGCTCCACCTCCTGTAACTCTAATTACATTCCAAGGTAGTATCCAAAATTCTACTGTAGATTTGAAATGGAAAACTTCAAATTCTACAGCTAGCTATTTCATAATTGAAGCAAAATCAAAAAGTAATTTTGTAGAATTAGGAAGAATAAATGCTGTAAAGGGCAGTACTTCAAACAAAAAATATGAATTTAATGATAATAATCCCAAAACAGGTTCAAACTATTACAGGCTCAAAATGGTAAACCCCAGCGGCGTAATTGAATATAGTGAAACCCTTGAATTTGTAATTACTGATCAATCATTTGATTTAACTCTCTATCCAGATCCCGAATCAGATTTTGTAACCATTTCTTACACTAAAGTTAAGGATAACACTACAATTGAACTTCAGGATATGAATGGAAAGGTAATCCAATCTGCTTTAGCACTTAAAAATTCAACAAATACCACTTTGCAACTTAATAACGTAAGTAAAGGAATCTATAAATTGGTTTGGATAGATAATTTTGAAACAAAAACAAAAAAAATTAGAATAGAATAGAAATCATTTATTAGATTTGAAAAATTACAAATTTTATTTTTCAGATTTCCAGCAATAGAAATCAATTTAAACATGAAAAACACTCAAGAGAAAAAACGCAAATACGAAAAGCCTGTAATCAATAAAATCATACTTGACAATGAAATTTCATTAGTCATGTTGACGCTACCTCCAGATGATGGAGTAAGTTTCAGACCTGGTTTTATGAGTTTAATTAAACTTAAATTGCCATTTTAAATTATAAAAATTTTTAATCGAAGCCTCTTATCTAATAAGGGGCTTTTTTTTTGACAAGTTTTTTTAATTAAATTCAATCAGTAAATCTATAATTAGACAAATGTTTTTTGCAAAAAAAATAAATGCAATGTTATTGGTGATGTGTAAAAAATAAATTGAATGTAACATAAAGGTTCATTAAGGCGTAATAGAGCCAATTTTAATTTTTATCCATATCACTACCATGAAAAAGTCATTAAAAACTTTTAACAATTTTAAAAGTATTACTATTATTTATAGAAGTCAAATTTTAGTAATTTTTAGTCTATTATTTAATACAAGCGCATTTGCCCAAAATGGAGTAGGAATAAATACTACGACACCTGTTTCTTCATTTGAAGTAAATGGTTCTATTGGAAATACAGTAACGACAGTAACTGTTAGCACAACTCTAAATGCAAATCATAATATTGTAGTTTGCAATAACAGTTCAA
>JBBQYA010000165.1:0-3322 GCA_038209155.1 Sphingobacteriales bacterium
TTGCCTTCCAACTTACCTTCCGTTTTCCCATCATCAAAAGCGGTATCAAGATATCCTTTAATATCTCGGTAATCTTTCAAGCTTCTTTCGTAACTCTCGGATTGCGTATTATCAAACCTTGCTAATTCTGCTTTTTCAAACGCTTTTTCAAAAATAACTTCGTTTTTAAAAATAGTGGGTATCGCTTGAAAATCCTCTAAGTTTTTTATGAAATATAGCCATTTGTCGAGTCTTGTTTGCAAGTTGTTTTCTGTTTTCTTAAAATTTGGCATTTCGATATATAGGTAAGTCAAATTTTCATAAAAAACTTTACAATTTTGATCTTTCAGCTTAACTATATGCAAAACTTCCGTTTTTTCGGGTTCAGTTTCATAGTCGTCAAAAGTGAAATCTAATATTCCAATGCAAAAAACAGCTTGCAATTTATAATTCCAATCCCCTTTTTCAGCTTGTTCTCTAATGGGAAAGGTTGAGTAATAGATTGTTCTTTCTTTAAAAAAATTTTGCTTTGCTTTTTGAAGTTCTACTATAAATTTCTCTCCTGTCAATGATTCACAATAAATGTCGAACAATGATTTACGGTCGGTGGTGGTTTGTCCTAATTGTTCTGTATTTTTAAAAGCTAAATCTTTTATTTGAGAAGATAAGGGTAGCAAACTATTTAAAAAATCAATTAATAAAGGTTTGCTTGCTTCTTCGCCAAATAATTTCTTGAATCCAAAATCGGTATAGGGATTAATGTATTTTGGTTTCATTTTTAGAGTTTTATGATTACGAATCTAAATTACAAAATATAACTCTCTTTAGATGAAATCCTTTTTTGCAGCATTTTAAACCAATTACTAAATCGATTAGTACCAATTCTTTATTTTTTCGCTAGAAGTTTAATTTTAATTCCTACTTCTGGACGAATCATCTCATCTCCAAGAGATTTTTCGGTTCCATAACTCATTCCCCAATCCTTTCTATTAAAATAAAATTTATTAGTTTCTGCTTGTATTTCGTTTTCAGAAACTGTAACCTTTGCCATAATATCAATATTTTTCGAAACTCCTTTCAAAGTTAGATTTCCAGAAATTTTCAAGCTATCATTACCAAATTTGCCAATAGACGTTATTTCAAAACCTGCATATTTAAATTTTTCTACATCAAAAAAATCATCGCTTAATAGATGTCTTTTTAATTTTGCATTACCTGCTTTTTCTGCAGGAATATCCAATACTTTTAAAGAAGGTAGATTGATATTGAATTTGCCACCGATTAGCTCATTATCCTTTACTTGCAATTCACCATTGGATAATTCCATCGTTCCATTATGAGTGGTATTAATAACAGCCAAACCTTCTGCGCCTTCCCATTCTATAACACTTGCAAAAGTGTCAATTTTGTAAACCAGTCCAACTAGATTTTCTGAGGAATCTGTTTTTACTTCATCAGATACATTCACTGTTTTCTTATTGTTTTGGCAAGATGATAATGCCATAACTAAAATCAATAGCAAACTTAATTTCGACATTCTCATAAATAAAATTCATTTTTTTGAGCTCAAATCTAATTAGCTTATTTCAAAAAGTAAAACGAATTGTTTCATTTATTGAATTTTTTTAAAAGCAAAACAGGTTTTCTTTTATTAAAGAATAGCATTTCTCTAAAAATTAAGATATTTGCAAACATGTCCAAAACACCGGATTTAAACATAAAAAATAAACAAGCATCGTTTGAATACACGATTCTGGATACCTATACCGCTGGAATTAAACTTCTTGGAACAGAAATTAAATCTGTAAGAGAATCGAAAGTAAATTTAAATGATGCCTTTTGCACTTTTATTTTAGGTGAATTGTTTGTGAGAAATCTCCATATAGCCGAATATACTTTTGGATCATTTTACAATCATGAAGCCAAAAGAGATCGAAAATTATTATTGCAAAAAAAAGAAATCAGAAAACTGTTGCAAAAAGTAAAGGAAAAAGGCTTGACAATAGTTCCGCTAAAAATGTTTATAAGTGATCGAGGTTTTGCAAAATTGGTAATCGGTTTAGCTCAAGGAAAAAAATCTTTTGACAAAAGAGATACGATGAAAGAACGCGATGCTAAAATAGAAATGGGCAGAGCGATGAAGGGGTAGGCTTTTATTGAAACTCAAACTCAAAAAATTTTTTATTGGAATGAAAAAAAACTCACAGAAATTATCCAATTCAGTTTATTGGATAAGTTCTGGAGTTAAAAAATTAGTTTTCAATTGAAACTAAATTTATTTTTTAGCTTCTGCATTAAGAATTAATTCCAATTTTTCTATTCTAATATTGTAATTGGATTTAAGATTTAATATTTCAGATTTAAGATCTTCGTTTTCTTTCTTTAATCTTTCATTAAGTTCTTGCATTGCTTTTGTTAATACGGAAGTCATTTGTCCGTAGGACATTGTCATTTCTCCTTCTTCTCCATATATAATTTCTGGTAGAATAAGTTTTACTTCTTGGGCAAGAAACCCAATGTCTTGATAGTTAGAGCCGTTCATTTTATACATTACAGGATTAAGTTTCATCACTTCTTTTAATCCATAAGAAATATTTTTAATATCGTGCTTTTTTGTGCTATCAGATGCATTGGTCCACACACCAGCTTTTGTTAAAATTGCTCCATTGCCGTTGGTAGTATTTGAACCTACCCTAATAGCAGCAGTAGTAGCTTGAGCACCAAAACCCCAGCCAACCACAGAAGTATTTCCAAATAACATTGTGTTACTAGCAGATATCAAGACATTAGAACCTATGACTAAAGTATTAGTTAAACCGCCTAAAAAAACATTTGCAGAACGTCCAATTGCAATATTATCGCTTCCTGTAGTATTGGAATACAAAGCTCTGCTTCCAATAGCTATATTATTATCCCCTCCAGTATTAGAAAAAAGCGCCTCAGCTCCAAGTGCAGTATTGTCACCACCGGTAGTGTTATTATTAAGCGAGAATATTCCATAAGCTGTGTTATAATCCCCAATAATATTTGAACGTAGTGAACTACTTCCTGTAGCAGTATTTGCAAATCCTTCTGTGTTAAATAATAGGGCATCTCGTCCGAGTGCAGTATTGCTATTACCGGTAGTATTGGAGAATAGTGCTCTCCTTCCATATGCTGTAGTATTAAAGCTGCCCGCAGTATTAGCATTACCAGCTTCTAAACCAAAAAAAGTATTACCATTTAAATTATCTATTCTTCCTGCTTTCATGTTATTTACTCTAATATTAAAAGGTATATTATCTGTTGTTCCTATAAAGTTTGTACCATCCACAGTTCCTGCATTACCTAAACGAGACCAAGC
>JBBQYA010000166.1:0-3318 GCA_038209155.1 Sphingobacteriales bacterium
ACGAACTTGAAAACTTAATCAAACAGCAAAAAACGCTTGAAGAAGTTATCAATATTTTAAAAATTGAATTAAACGATAATTTAACTTTTGATAATAAATTATCATTTGCTTTAAGTTCTAAAAATCCTGCTTTAAGTCAAATTTATTCAGAGTTACGAAAAGTAAATAGTCATTCAGTAGCAGAGAATAGCGTGTTGAGTAATTTTTTATTTAATAAATCAATTGACAACAAGTTAAATAGTTTTTCGGAAAATGATTTAATTCAAATTAGCAATTTAGATGATAGTCAAAAAAATGCAGTTTTAACTGCATTTAATAATAAGGTAACGGTAATAACTGGCCCTCCCGGAAGTGGTAAAACTCAAGTTATTTCAAATATTTTGGCAAATGCAGTTTTGCAAAATAAAAAAGTTCTTGTAGCAAGTAAAAATAACCAAGCAGTTGACAATGTTAAAAGTAGATTTGACAAAGAAGAAAATTCTGGTTTCTTTTTAAGGTTTGGAAACAAAAAGATTTTAGGCGATACAACTTTGCCCGAAATCAATAGAATAAGTGCATTAAAGTCAACTTTATTAGATAATGCAATTCAACTTAAAGAAAGTCAAGAGAAACTAAATGGAACAACTAAAACAAAATCGAATAACAAAAAAAAGCTAGAGCAAAGAGATTTGTTTCAATCAAAACTACCTGAATTCAAAAAAAATATTGAGAATTTAGAAAATACACTTTTACAGATTAGCCAAAACAATTCTGAAGTTGAAAAAATAAGATTAACCCATAAAATTGATTTAATTGAAACATATATTTCTTCAGCCAAAAAACAAAGAAATCAATTTGAACTTAAATATTCTGGTTTGAATAAACTTTGGATTGACTGGTTTACCAAAAAGAAATATGCTTTTGAACTTATTAGTTTTATTGATGAAACTCATAAAGATTTCAATATTATTTTCAAGCAAATTCCAAGTCAAATACCAGATTTTAAAAGTGGAACACAAATTTCTGAAACTTATAATGAAATAACAAAAATACTCAATTCAATTTCAGATTATTATACCGAACATTCTAAAATAGAAAATGAAATAAAATCAAAAACTGATGAACTAAATAAAGTTGAAAATTTTATTGCAATTATAAATTCACAAGAGTGTGAAATATTAAATACTATAGCAAATTGTGAAATTGAGATTATTAAACAAAGTAAAGTTGTTTTAAAAGAGAAAATTGAAAATAAACTTTACAACGCTTCTCAACCTCATATTAATAATTACAAAGATTTCTTACCTGATAGCATTCCAACTTTTCCTCCTGCAGCGGTTAAAGTATCTGAAAATGCTACAAAAAACTTTTTAGAAATTTTTAATATTATTTCGGTTACAAGTTTATCGGCTAAAGCATCATTGCCTCTTTCAAATGAATTGTTTGATATGGTAGTAATAGATGAAGCTTCTCAATGTGATATTGCTTCTGCAATTCCATTAATTTTAAGAGCCAAACAATTGGTCGTAATTGGAGACCCTCTACAATTAAAGCACATCACATCTTTAAATAAATTTGAGGAAGAAAAAATAAAAGAACATCTTCATCTTAGTGGTTCTGTTTATTTGAAATACAAAGAAAAATCCTTGTGGGATTATAGTGAATCTTTTATTACAAATGCTAGCAATAATAACAAAGTTGTAAATATTGACAGGCATTACAGATGTCATCCAGATATTATTGGATACTCAAACGAAGCATTTTATAATCCTAAGCTTGGAGTTGATTTGAAAATCTGTACTAAAAGCGAAGATTACACAATTCAACCAAGTGGAATCAAATGGGTTAATGTAAAAGGAACTCATCAAGCTAATAATGTAAATATAAACGAAGAAGAGGTTACTAAATCAGTGGAGTTAGCAATTAATTTAGCAAATCAAAATCCAAATATTTCTATTGGTATTGTAACGCCATTTAGGCATCAAGCAGATGCGTTACATAATAGATTACCAGTTCATATGAGAGATAGGATTGTCGCAAATACGGTAAATATTTTTCAAGGCGATGAAAAAGATGTAATGATTTATAGTTTAGTAGTTACAAATAATTCACCTGATTCAAAAATATATTGGATTGATAATATGGTGCCAGAATCAGTAAATGTTGCCGTTACAAGAGCAAGAAATACAATCTATATTGTCGGTAACAAAGAATACATAAAATCAAAATCTACGGTGTTAAAACCACTAGGAAAATTAGTTGATTATGTTGAAAAATTGCAAAACTAATTATGGACTTATTTAATTCTCAGAATACAAACCTACCTTTTCAACTTCCAAATGAAGATGGTTATCATTGTAAATTTAATGAAGAATTAAATGTTTACATAATAAAAATTCCAAATGGAGAAATCTTATATGCAGAACATTTTTTCGATGAAAAGATAAGCGACAGAAGTTTAGAATATTTCCTTGAAAATGATTCATTTGATTGGAAAACTGCAAATTGGCGAGAATTTGATAAAGAACAACTAGAAAAAGTAAAATTCAAAAACATCAATTGGCATCACGACAAATTAAAAATGTATGGAAAAGAAGTTTTCTTGCCACGTTATTCAGCTTGGTACGGAGATAATGACAAATCATATTCTTATTCAGGCATAACTTTACAACCCAATAAATGGAATAATGGACTACTATTTCTAAAAGAACAAATTGAAAAAATAGCAAATGTAAATTTCAATAGTGTGCTTATGAATTGGTATAGAGATGGCGAAGATTACATAAATTGGCACACAGACGCAGAAAAAGAATTGGGTAAAAATCCAATAATTGCTTCATTAAATTTTGGTGCAACAAGAAGATTTTTAATTAGACGAAGTGATGACAATTCCATAAAATTAGAATTTCCACTAATACACGGTACACTTCTTATAATGAAAGAAGATTTACAACATTTTTGGCAACATAGTGTTCCCAAAGAGAAAAAAGTAAAACAAACAAGAATCAATCTAACTTTTAGAACAATAGTATAATGAGAAAGGGCGATCGCACAACATCGGTTTTGCAAAATGGCGGGTTCAGTGCTTCTATGAAACATTTGTGCAAGGCTGAACATTTGGAATTCTAATGAACTTTTGTGCTAAAAATCCGCCACTTCGCAAAGCCGAGAACCGTTATGTGCAACCCTTGTGAAGTTTTTACTAACCCGAACAGTAAAATAAAATGTTGCAAATGAAAAAACGAATAGATACTTTTAACTTTTGGCAAAAATGGCTATTTTTAAGCAGCCTGGGATTCGCATTATTTGGAATTACATTTGCGTTATATGGCGACAATC
>JBBQYA010000167.1:0-3314 GCA_038209155.1 Sphingobacteriales bacterium
GAGTTTATCGAGTGTTTGTCTGTTCATGGTTGTAAGATAAATAATGTTATCATAAATGAATAACAAGTTGGTAAGATAACCTCACCAACTTGTTTGAAATTAAACAATCTTTTTGCCTAGCGTTTTATCACTAGCTTTTAGTTTTGGATTTATCTCTACTTCGCATTCCGCTTCATAAGGCAAACCTCCATCTTCTAATAGTACTCCTCTACTTTGCAATACGATTAATGAAGTTGGGATCACTGTTTTCCAGGTTTCTTCTACCGTTTATGATTTACACTTACGTAAATAATTATAAAATTCTAACTTTAATAACCATCAAATATTATTTTTTAACTACTTATCCATTGGTTTCTACTATTTCATTCTACTCCGCAATCGCCTTGCATTTCCAAAACAACATTATGCTTTACAACATCGACTATAACACATAAATAGTGGTCTCTTAAAATTTTTAAATCTTATTCATAAATGTAACCCATACTGATGTAATCTAAGATTATATAGCTATGGTTTGGAGAAATGCTTACCAGACCTCCGCCCCTATTCTTGTCGTAACCTATTATTCTATTGCAATTCTTGTTAAATATTATAATCGGTATCTTTAGTAATCCAAATTCTTTATCATATTTTAGGTATTCAAGTTTGTGATTATTGGCTATAATAATTAAATAATTCTCAAGTTGCTTTGTTTTATAATTTTGTGAATTGCAAGAATTAAGCGACAGCAAAAAAATAAAATCTAAGATAATTTTCATCCTCACTTAAAAATATGTAATTTTATTAAGATTATTATTCGGATTAACAGTTTCATTAATAAATACGTATGCATTTATTTCTAATCATTTCTTCTTCTAAGTTTTTAGGTTTTGAAGTCCATTTTTTATTTCTTAATAAATAAGATTTTGTTTTTAAACCTGTTTCTTCTACGATTTGTGATATATTACTTCCTTCCTTGAAATATTGATTTAATGATATTACTGTGTCTTTAATTGTTAGATTAGCGATGGTATCTGTTTTAAGCTTCGTTAAATTGTACTTTTTCAGTAAATAATTATACGTTTTTTTGTCCTTATAACCTAATACAGTATAATAAAAAATTGTTGCGGTTTTTATTTCATTATCAGCCACATTAAAAATAGTGTATGAATATCTGCCAGTTTCTCCATTATAAAACCCAGGTTTCTCTCCGAAGAATAATATAAATGAACAGTCCCGTTGGAAATTAATATAGATATCATACCAAAAACTTATTTCTTTCATGCTATATTGATAAGAATCAAGTCGATAATTTACATCGTTAGATCGAATATAATAGTTTGGGACAATCGTATCAGCTAAAAGAAAAATCTTTCTACCCTTGTCGCAGTTTTGCATTATAATTTCTTTAATTGGAAACTTTTGAATATAAGAAACGCTATCAAGAAGATTTTCCACCTTTAAACTATTCAATTCTTTTTCAACAAAACTATTTTTTGAATTACACGTGAGTAATGCCATAATAAGAAAATAAACCAAACTATACAATTTCATTTTTAAATATTTTAGTCAAAAGAATAAATGCATTTTTCCTTTCTAATAATTTTAATGAAGCTGCATTGATATATGGGGTAACTATTTCAGGAGTTCCAATTTCGGCTATTGGGTTTATATTGCCTTTCACACTTCCAAATTTCCAATACCACCCAGAAGCATCCGCTGCATATTCCATATTTGTAGATATTAATGAATAATTTTTTTCAAAATCAATCGCTATTTTATCAATTTCATTTTTATATTTTGTATATCTTTTATAGTTATCCTTTAAGGTTAAATGAATAAATCCTCTTCCTCTTAATGGATCGTAATTTTGAGTATAGTTATTATCAGATTCAATAGTTTGAGAGAAATATTGGGTTTCAATAAAAATTTGAGATAAAAAATGGCATTTTCTATTTAGATTATTAATTTCATATTTATCAAAAATTTTATTTAGCTGAGCTGTAAAGTTCTCATAACTGTTATTCGTTACAACTTCCAAATTAAACTTTCCGCTTTCATGATTCATGTGGAATATTTTTCCATTAGCAAGATAAGGTAATTTAATAATTGGAATCAATTGAGTTTTTTTTGTATTCGTATTTACACTCTTATAATACGTGTTCGCTCTAAGAAGATTTACAATTCTCCTAACGTCTTCAACTGTCAAATCCCTTTCATACATTGGTTTCTCAACAAACCCACCTCTTTTCACATTCACACTTTTACTTTTCTCATAGCTTACTTTACCCATCGCATCTATCAATCTCGCTTTTAATTCAAAATTCTCTTCAACTCGTAGCCTATTAGAAAAATCGATCGATACATCCGCAATAAATTCATTTTGCCTAAAAACATCACTTTTTCTGTAAGCTGAGATAGTTTTGCCATCAATCTCTACCACTACACTGTTGGTATAAAATTCTGTAGTTAGTTTCACTTTTACAATGAAATATTGAATTATGTCATTTACCTTCTTATCTGGTCTAAATATTTTATTACTGTTTTTCTTTGGATCTTCTAAGAATTCAATGGCTACAATCCTTGCATTCTCCGCTTCTTTTTGCCTGCTTGCTGTAATTAAATCTGCTACTTCATCGTAACTTTCAGGAAATTCAAAATCTAAGCCTCGGAGTTTGTCGAGTGTTTGTCTGTTCATGGTTGTAAGATAAATAATGTTATCATAAATGAATAACAAGTTGGTATTATAACCTCACCAACCTGTTTTAAATTAAACAATCTTTTTGCCTAGCGTTTTATCACTAGCTTTTAGTTTTGGATTTATCTCTACTTCGCATTCCGCTTCATAAGGCAAACCGCCATCTTCTAATAGCACTCCTTTACTTTGCAACACGATTAATGAAGTTGGAATGATTGTTTTCCAGGTTTCTTCTACGGTGTATTCTTGTTCTTTAATTTCGTCTACGATAGAAAGATACAATGGATTCCCTAAAATCGGAATTTGACCACCACTCCAAACTTGCCCAGTAGCCATATAATACATGACTGATTGTTCAAACCCCGGTCTCACAGTAACTACCACTCTTGCCATTCCACTTTGCATAAAATTTTTAGATAAAAGATCATAGCATTTATATTGGTATAGATCTAACTAGTTCTTTTTTTTGCCTTTTGTTTAACATCAAACTATAAAAAAAGGTCAATTAAGTTTTATGATTGTTTTTAAAGTTAAATTCAAATTTTACCCTTTGTTATTCAATTTTCACAAACTTACCGTTATAATCAAATTTGTATTTAGATGTTCCTAAATTTTTAATTGGGACTGCTTCACCAAC
>JBBQYA010000168.1:0-3152 GCA_038209155.1 Sphingobacteriales bacterium
GGATTTTTAACTAAGAATATTTATTCTTTTACTACCAATAATTTATGAAAATAATTCTTAGTTCCGTTCATAATTTTCACGATATATGATCCTGAATTAATATTTTCAATGTTTAGATAATCAAATCCAGCTTCTAGCTTGTCAGAAATTACCCTTCTTCCACTCATGTCAAAAATATCTACAAAAATAGACTCTATAGAATTAATTCCTTGAATGTAAAAACCATCTCTGGCAGGATTGGGATAAATTACAGTTTTTTCTGTTTTTTGATTTTCATTTTCAAAATTTGAAAGCGTTAAATCATCATTTTGTGGAACACGTAGTCCTGAACCATTTACAACCACCAATAACGGTTTATTCAAACTGTTTTCTTTTGTGTTAAAGCTAACAAAATCACTTGAGGTTGTTGTAGCGGCTCTTAACACCAATGTAATTTCAGTTTCACCTGCATTTTTCGCTGCTAAAACCATTGAAGTAAGATCAAAATTATAGGTTTTGGGAATTTTACCTACTATGGAACTAGATGCAACTATTAAACTATTAGCAACAGGTCTATTTGTAAATTTTAACGTGCTTTCTTGCCAAGTGGTATTGTTTGATTTTCTAATATCCACATTTACAGATACAT
Source organism: Sphingobacteriales bacterium (assembly GCA_038209155.1). Classification (GTDB taxonomy): domain Bacteria; phylum Bacteroidota; class Bacteroidia; order Sphingobacteriales; family Sphingobacteriaceae; genus JBBQYA01. Next base: position 629 of record JBBQYA010000168.1, read on the forward strand.
TAGAAAGTTTCATTCCTCCATACAATTTTAAAATTGCTGATGAAACATTGTTAGCAAAGCCAGAAATTGGGAATTTCAAATAAACTTCTCTCGTTAAACTTCCAATCGTATCAGAATTTCTGATTTCCATAAAAGTTCTGCTTCCATAATTAATGTTTTTATAACTTCCAGATCTTACTTGTGCATCTGCTGTTGGAAGAATATTTATTGTACTTGAAACAATAGTTACTGCTCTAAATAATTCTGAATTGGGAATAACTTGTTTTGCGATTACATCAGAATTATATTGAACAATTAAATTTTCTCCACCAGTTTGTTCAAAAAACTGAACAGTAATGGCATGTTTTCCAGCTTTCAATCCAATTTTTCCTGTTCTCTCAACTAATGAGTGCAAACCATCATTATCTACTACTAAACTATTTCCAATAAATAATTTACTTCCATCGTCGGATGAGGTATAAAAAGTATAAATCCCATCTGAGGGAATATTAATAAAGCCTTTATAGACAAAAGCAAAATTATCATTCTGAGTTCTTGGACTTAAATCAAAAGAATTTACAAATCCAATTTTAGCAGTTGCGAGCGTTGTGAAATCAGGCAAAGCATTAAACGATCCGTTGTAATAAGAATATTCTAATCCATTAATCGTACTTACTGGATTTTCAGGGTTTCTAAGTTCTGTAGTAAAATTTGCTACATAATTTACATCATTTACTGGTGTAGCAAAGGTCTGATTCTGAGTTCCGCCGTGGCTCCATCCTGTAAAATTATAACTTAAAGCATTATTAATAACTTGAGGATTATTTACTCCAATTGTTCTCAAAACTCCTTCTACACTTGATGTTGAATAAGGTGTGTTGAAAGGTTGACCATCAAATAGAATATTTAATCCAGAAGGATTAGTTGTTAAATTGATGTTGGACAATCTTGGTTGAATATCTACTGAATCTGTATTAGTTGCACCTTGATTATCTGTTACTTTTAGATAAATTCTATAGAAAACATTTGTCGCTGTTTCACCACTATTTGGAATAGTAAAAGTTCCACTGCTTACTCCTTGGTTTAAACTCGGACCAGGATGATTATGCTGATCATGAAAAAACTTAACCTCCCAATTATAATTTGCAGGAGATAAAGTTCCATCTTCTAAATCTGAACCCGACCCTTCAAAAATAATTACATCATTTCCTGCATATAAACTTCCGGTTGATGGCAAAAATATGGAAGCTTGTGGAGCTGTATTAGAACCTGTAACTGAAAGAGAAGCTACATTACTCAAAATATTACCCGAAGAGTTTGTTACTAAAACAGTATAATTCCCAGCATCAGCTGTTGTTGTATTATTAATTGTAAAAGTTGCAGCATTCGCTCCATTTATATTGACAGTATTTTTTCTCCATTGATAAGATAATGGCGCTGAGCCACTAGCCAGCACAGAAAAACTAGCACTTGAACCTTGAGAAACACTTATACTTTGTGGTTGCGCAGAAATACTAGGAGCTAAAGAAGTAGTGTAAACAACCTTAAATAAAGAACTATTATTTCTGGATAGGAAATACAGATTTCCATCTGTTCCAGTGGTAATGCCAACAGGAGATCCTGCAATACCTGCCGCAAAATTACTTCTTACTACAGGATTTCCATTTAAATTTAACTGATCTATCCAAGAATTACAGAAATCGATGTAGAAATATCTTCCAAGATATTGTGAAGGATAATTGGTGGTTGTTGGATTGAAAAATGTTCCCCCTGTAATTGCGCACCCTTTATTTAATCCGCTGCCATGCGAATACGAAAACACAGGGCTTGCAAAAGCAGGATTTGCGGTAGCTCCTTCTGTACTTGGCCATCCAAAATTTAAACCCGGTGCGGTTGCATCATTAATTTCCTCCCAAGCACTTTGTCCAACATCATTTACAAATAATTTTCCTGTGCCCGGTTGAAATCCAAGTGTATAGGGGTTTCTCAAACCTGAACTCCACACACTTCTTCTTTGAATAGTTCCACTTGTATAAGGATTACCTGTTGGTATCGTTCCATCTGAATTTAATCGCAGAACTTTACCATGATAGGTATCCAAATTTTGTGAATGAGAAGTATTAGCATTTTCTCCAATCCCTACATAGAGTTTTCCATCAGAACCGAAAGCCATTGTTCCACCATTGTGATTGGTAGCTCCACTTAATGGATCTAAATTTAATAAAACTACTTCACTATTTGCTAAGGCTACATCTCCGTTTGCAGTAAATCTACTTATCCGATTATTAGTACCATTTGCAATGGTATAGTATAAGTAAATGTATTGATTAATAACAAAATTGGGGTCAATAGCAATTCCAATCAAACCTCTTTCACCATTAGAATTCACAGATAAACTTATGAAAGGTATTGCAAGTAAAACATTGTTCTTAACCACTTTCAAGATACCATTTTGCTGTGCAACAAGTATTCTCCCGTCAGGCGTAAATGCCATTACCGTAGGATTAATGATATTATTACTGACTAAAACTTGGCTAAAGCCAGC
>JBBQYA010000169.1:0-3044 GCA_038209155.1 Sphingobacteriales bacterium
TGCAATATTTATAAGGTAAACCAAATTCAAGAAGGAACAATAAATAGTAAAGTTTCAAATTTGACTACTTTCAAAAATTTAATCTTTCCAGCTATTTTAAATTTCAATAGCACACTTTTGGAATAGTTATAGAACATGTAGTAGGTGATTTCTGCAAAAAATCATGAATTACCTTAAAACAATATTTGTACTTTTAGCCAAAATTTGATCTATAAATGATTCTTTACCACTTAGGAAGATATGTGTTGCTGCTTAAAGCATTATTTGTAAAGCCAGAAAAGTTTTCGGTATACTGGAGTGAAATTACTCGAGAAATGATGTCAATTGGTGTTGGATCATTGGGAATAGTGTGTATCATTTCTGTATTTTTGGGAGCTGTGACCACAGTTCAAACTGCTTTCCAATTAGTAAGTGATATCATTCCACTTTCTGTAATCGGACAAATAACTAGAGATTCTACCATTTTAGAATTAAGCCCAACGATCGTTTCGATCGTGTTAGCTGGCAAAATTGGTTCGAGTATCGCCTCTCAGATTGGAACTATGAGAGTAACGGAACAAATAGATGCTTTGGAAATCATGGGTGTAAATTCTCCTGGATATTTAATTCTTCCAAAAATCATTGCTGCCGTCACCATGATTCCATTATTGGTTATTATTTCTATATCATTAAGTATTTCGGGAGGATATTTTGCTGGATCCCTCTCTGGTGCTCTCTCACCTCAAGATTTTATAACTGGAATTCAAACTGGATTTAATCCATTTTTAATAACGGTAAGTATGACCAAGGCAGTAATTTTTGCTTTCATTATTACTTCTGTATCCTCTTATCAAGGTTTTTACACAGAAGGTGGAGCATTAGAAGTAGGCGAATCAAGCACCAGAGCGGTGGTTTTTAGTTGTATTTTGATTTTAATTGCTGATTATTTAGTTGCACAATTGCTTTTGTAATGATAGAAGTAAAAAATATATATAAGTCATTTGGGGAAAATGATGTGCTACAAAACGTTTCTGTTTTGTTCAAACCTGGTAAATGTAATTTGGTAATTGGAGCGAGTGGATCTGGTAAGACAACTCTGATAAAATGCATGGTAGGATTGCATGAAGTCACAAGTGGTGAGATTTTATATGATGCTAGAGATTTCACTAAATTTGATTTCAAACAACGAATTCCTATTCGAAAAGAAATTGGAATGTTATTTCAGGGTAGTGCGTTATTTGATTCCATGACAGTAGAGCAAAATGTGATGTTTGCTTTAAATATGTTTACCGAATTTTCTTTAGCAGAGAAAAAGGAACGAATAGATTTCTGCTTGCATCGAGTAAATTTGGCGAATGTGAATAAACTTTTCCCATCGGAACTTAGTGGAGGGATGAAGAAAAGAGTAGGAATTGCACGTGCTATATCTATGAACCCTAAATATTTATTTTGCGATGAACCTAATTCTGGCTTAGATCCTAAAACTTCCATTGTGATTGATGAATTGATTCAGGAAATAACGGATGAATTTAATATTACTACTATTGTAAATACACATGATATGAATTCGGTATTGGGAATCGGAGATTTCGTTATCTTTTTACATAAAGGAGAAAAAAACTGGGAAGGCACAAAAGAAGACATATTAACATCGGACAATAAATTGCTTTATGATTTTGTGTTTGCCACTGATTTGCTTAAAAAAGCTTATAAATTACAATGATAGAAACCCTTACTCCTACCGCTTGGAAAGATTACGAACTAATAGATTGCGGAGATTTTGAAAAACTTGAAAGGTTTGGGAATTATGTTTTAATAAGACCAGAACCGCAAGCAATCTGGGGAAAAGGTTTAGCAGAATCTGAATGGCAACGATTACATCATATTAAATTCAAAGGAAGATCTGCCACAACTGGCGAATGGGTAAAAAAGAACGATCAGATTCCAGATAGGTGGCGTATTAATTATAAAACAAAGGATTTAGATTTAACATTCCGATTAGGATTAACTTCCTTTAAGCATGTTGGAATTTTTCCGGAGCAAGCAGCCAATTGGGATTTCATTGCCGAAAAGCTTGGCAAAATGAAGACTGAAACGCCAAAATTTCTAAATTTATTTGCCTATACAGGTGGGGCATCTTTGGCTGCAAAAGCCGCAGGAGCTGACACTACTCATGTTGATTCAATCAAACAAGTGATTAATTGGGCAAATGAAAATCAGGAAATATCTAAATTGGATGGAATAAGATGGACAGTGGAAGATGCATTGAAATACGTAAAAAGAGAAGTTAAAAGAGAAAAAAAGTATAACGGGATTATTTTGGATCCGCCAGCATATGGTAATGGTCCAAATGGCGAAAAATGGAAATTGGAAGATCAATTGTTAGAAATCATGAACGATATTTCTCATTTATTAGATGAAGAAGAACATTTTTTGATTTTGAATACTTATTCTTTGGGTTTCTCTTCTTTGATTGTAGAGAATTTGTTTGAAAACGTTTTTCCAAAAAGCAAAAACCTACAAACTGGTGAGCTATTTTTGAAGGCCAGCAGTGGATATAAACTTCCACTTGGGGTATTTGGTAAAATATGTACCCTTTAATTTAATTTTTTTGCCGTAAGAAAATTACTGTAAAACTGACCTATTTAAAGCGTTTTTACACTAAAAAACTATTCTAAGAGATTAGTTTTAAGCATTTTTAAAATTTTGCGGTAGAGCATAACGACCGTTCAAGAATTAAAATAATTGTATCCTTTTTACTTGACCTCCGTTAAAAGCATCAATCAGTATTAAATCTCGTTTTGATGAATTTTAAAAAACTACTTAAATCTGCGGCAATTTTAGCCCTACTTTTTTTTACCTTGACAAGTGCTCAAGCACAATTAAATGCAGAGTTTTCAAGTACTAAACCCTCAGGTTGTACCCCAGTTCAAATTGCATTTACAGACCTATCCACCGGAAATCCAGATTCATGGCTATGGGATTTAGGAAATGGAAATACTTCTACTCAGCGAAACCCGAGTGCATTATACATTACTCAAGGTAATTTTACTGTTCAATTAATT
>JBBQYA010000170.1:0-3000 GCA_038209155.1 Sphingobacteriales bacterium
TCAAATGGAAATATATCTAATCAAGGATTTGCTGAAAATTTTTCATTTCATGCTTTAATGTTTGCAGCAAGTGATGGACTTTTTGGAGTTGGAAAAGAAAGTCCTTCGGCATCAGGTTATGACATTAGAAGTAGCAATGGTGAATATACAATTAATACAGGTTACAAAGGATCTAATCCTTTACTTCCATATTCTCCTCCAATTGATGTTCAATCATCCTTTAGCTTGAAAGAGGATTTAGAAAAAGGAGTATTATCAATAAGTGCAAAAATTACAGGAGATAAGTTCCCAAGTTCAGAATCTTTTATTCAAGATAAATATGGCAATTCTATATTTATTGGGGTTAGTGCATTAAAAGGTGAAGCATTTTATTCATTATTTGGAAAAAATAATAGAAACATGATTAATGAAAACTTTAATATTAATATTGACAAAGAAGGTAGATTTAAGGATATACAGGTAGGGAAAGAATCATTTAGTAGAGAAGAATGGAATGATAAATTCAGATCAAGAACAACAGGAGGGAATGTTGAATAATTTAATAAAAATATCCTATTTAATTTTATTGGTTTCTTTAATCCCTATTCTATTGGCTTATTTTGCCTATGGAAGTAATTCAGAATTAATTGATATGGGAATAACATTTACCTTTTGCTTTGGATTAGGATATTTAATCTTTAATTCATCTATTTTCATATCAAGGATTGTGTTTTTTATTGGTTTTATTGTTTTAATTATTGAGATTAATGATTTGAAAGGCCTATGGTTTGATAATGAAGGTGGAGATAAAAATGTGGTTTACTCATTTACATTACAAATGTTATTTACACTATTTGTCTTATATCTTCTTTTAAAACAGAGTTTAAAGAAACGAGTTGTTAACTAATTATTACCCATTTGGTATGCGCTGGTACAGTAATGGAAACCCATTGTACAAATATAAATTTGGAGGCAAGGAGTTACAAACCGAGTTAAACCTAAACACCTACGATTTTCATGCTCGGCAGCAAGACCCGCAATTGGGTAGGTTTTGGGGAGTTGATCCTAAAACAGATAAATTGCCTGAATGGAGTCCCTTTAACTATACTTTAAACAATCCTATTTCTACAGTAGATCCTGATGGAAAATGGCCTATTCCAGCAGAATTTTATAGGGCATTTTCTCCTTTGCAATCAAGTTTTAATTCTACAAGGAATTCAATAAACAGTAATATTAATAGCATTAAAAGTAACTCAAATCAATTCATTTCTGATGTAGGTAGTTCAATTTCTAAATTTACCAATGATAATAAATCAGATTTATTAAGAACTGTAAATACATTGAAAAGTACAGGAGATTTAGCAAAGAATACTGGAGCAGGTATGGCGATTGTAGGTGCAGCATTTAGTGGTGTTGGTGCAACACCAGGAATTGCTGTAGCTGGTGCAGGAGCATTAATAAGTGGAATGGGTACAGCATTAGAAATTGGAATAAATTACTCAACAAATAATCAAAATAATGCTAAAGCCCAAGTGGGCAATGAGCTAACTCATATTATTCTTAATGCAGTTGGTGTTAAAATGATTGATCAAATGATTCCTATCAAAACTCCTAGTATTTCAAAAGAAGTTAAGGAGGCAACTAAGCAAACTTTAGGGATTTTTGAAGATCAATTTAAATCTGTATCTGATAAAACTCTTAAACGAATTAATGAATAATGAAAAACTTTCCAGTAGTAGGAATTATATTTTTAGTTATTGGGATTCTTATGTTTTTATACATTAGAAAAGAAAAGCCTAGTACAAAGAGAATTGATGGTAATGGGATGTTACCAGGTAACTATTATGTTTTTTATGGATATAGTATATTATCAATATTATTTGGGTTGATACTTATTTTACAATCATTATGACGTTATAATTATGAATTTTGATTTATTTATTAAAAGCTTTTGTAGCTTAATATTAGTCGGTTTTGGGTTTTACATTAAAAGTTCAAAAAATGAGGAAAAGAGTGTTTATCAAAAATGGTGGAAGATTTATATAGTTATTGGGATATTGAGTTTGATTACTAATATTTATCAATTTTATAATTGAGTTTAAGAAATAGATTTTTTTTATCTAAACAAAATTGAGTAACTATTTAAATCCAAAATACACCTCCGCCCAATTAGTTTATTTGTCTTTAGATACAGCATTTAATTTAATAGAAGAAAAAAGTGGCTCACTGCTAGCCACAGAAAAAGGAATCTTAGAAAGTTTAGCCTTAGAAAATTTAGAAGCCTTACGCAATGGATTTTTGTACATATTTGTTGCCAACGAAACCACCGCACCCATAGATTTCGATAACTTAATTGTGATACACAAAACAGGAATTGTATTAGAGACGAACGATTATTACCCATTTGGTATGCGCTGGTACAATAAAAATAGCTTTTTTAAATTTCATTTATAATTCCCAACCCTATGCGAAAGGGATTTAAGAGGCATCTTTTTTTGCTTTATTAAAAAATCAAATTAAAAGTATCTTTGCGCAAAAAAAATACAGCGGAAAGCCCGACCAAAATACATTCTGTAAAAAATCAAATTGTAATGGAATATGTTGGATTTTGGATTCGCCCAAAACATTGTTTTTATCTGAAACCTAATTTCGGCTTTTAATTTCTTCTGTAACTTTACAAAAATCCAAAGCTCGACAAATTTGAAAGTACAGTATTCTGAAACTTAATTTCGAATTTTACTTTTCTTTTTTTGGTTTACAAAATTTTAGATCTACGGATTTGATATTAATTATTCTCCTGAAAACCTTCAGATCATTATTAAAATTTCTAAACCATTTCAAAAAAAAACCGCTTCCAAAGATTTGAAAGCGGTTTTTTGAAAATTCTTAATCGAGATTTTATTCTTCAATTGGTTTTTTGACTGCTATTCGGTAGAGCATAAATGCCATTAATAAGAAGAATCCGAAACCTAATAATTGATATCCGCCTTCGCCTAATACATGGGAAATTCCCATTTCGGC
>JBBQYA010000171.1:0-2968 GCA_038209155.1 Sphingobacteriales bacterium
TCAGTAGGATCAAGATATATTGTTTCTGGTGGATCTATTATTATTGTAAGAGAAGGCGGAACAGGAGGGCAAGATCTTGGATACAGAAATATAAATGCAACAAGCACAGTTACAGGAGGAACGCTACAAATTGGAACAAGCCTTACTCCAATTACTCAAAGAATGGGTATAAATTCTTCCGCGCCAGTTTATAATTTATTAATTGATAATGTAAATGCAACGGGTAGTCTTTTAACAAATTTAATTGTTCAGAATGATTTTACATTATCAATAGGTTCATTTAGTACCAATGCAAGATTTATGTATTTGGGCGGTCAATGGGTTCATACGGGAGGTACTTTTACACCGGGGGCAGGTACTATTGTATTTAATGGTACTGGAATACAAACTATTCAAAGAACTCTAGCTGAAACTTTCTACAGATTAGAAACTGATAAGATTTCGGGTTTCGTAACAACAACTACAGATGTGATTGTTTCCAACACTCTTACCTTAACCAATGGTAATTATGTAATTAATAGTAATTTACTAACATTAAACGGAACGATGAATCCGGTAGGAAATGGTGAATTGGAAGGTTCTGAATTGTCGAGGTTGACTATAGGTGGAAGCGGTGATTTTGGAATTTTAAGATTTGAAACCTCAACTCGAGCTAAAAAATCGCTGCTAAATTTAACAATAAATAGAATTACATCGGGAACTGTAAATTTACAATCAACAGACAGTCTTTTATTATTTGGAACTTTAACCATGACTAATGGAACGTTAAATACCAATAATAAATTAGTTTTAGTATCGAATAGTTTGACAACTGCACGCATTGCAGTTTTACCTGCTTCCGGTTTAATTTCCGGAAACGTCATAGTGCAGAGATTTATCCCTTCCCGATCTAATAGACGCCACCGATTATTATCCTCTCCTGTAAATACAACTGGAACAGGAATTAAATTTGATCAATTTATAGATGATATCAATGTTTCTGGACCAGGTGGTGTTGCAAATGGTTTTGATTTTACTACAAGAAATTCTCCATCTATCTTTTTATATAATGAAACAGTTCCTGGAAGTGTAAATTTAGGTTATCAAGGAATGAGTAACATAAATGATGATATTTTTTCAGGAAGAGGAGTTTTTGCTCAAATAAGAGGGGATAGAAATTCGCCAACATTAGCTGCTCCATTATTTTATACTGCACCTTTTCCAGCTCAAACATCAGTTACCATAGACTTTGAAGGAGTTGTGAATAGAGGTGATATTTCACCAGCCATTTCTTATACTAACACAGGTTCTATTGCTAATGATGGGTTTAATTTAGTGGGGAATCCTTATGCATCGCAAATAGACTGGAAATCTGGTTCTTGGATCAGAACCAATATTGATGCTGCTATGTACATTTATAATCCTAATACAAATAGTTATGGTACTTATTTACGTACTTCAGGAACAGATTTTGGAACTAACGGAGTTGGGCGTTATATTTCTTCTGGACAAGCATTTCTTATAAAGGCTAATGCAGCCAATCCAGTTCTTACGTTTAGAGAAGTATTGAAATCTACTGGTACGCCAAGTCAAGTATTTAGAACTGCTGCACAAGATTTGGTTAAAATTACTTTAGTACAAGACACTTCTAATTCAGACGAAATCATTATTAGTTTTGACAGCTTAAATGTAATGGGATACAATGAAAATGAAGATGCGAATAAATTCTTTAATCAAACCTTAAATATCTCTAGCAGAAATTCAGGAGGAGAAGATTTAGCAATAAATGGAAGACCTCATTTTCAAAATTCAGATACGGTTTTTTTAGCTGTAGATGCTACAAATATTGGTATTTACGAATTAAAGTTAGAAAATTTCAGTACTATTTCTCCCGATCTAAATATTTACTTAAGAGACGAGTTTACTCAAACAAATACTGATTTGCGAACCATTTCTTTCTATACTTTTACCATTAGTACAGACTCAAATTCAAAAGGTAGAGATCGATTCAAAATCATTAGTGAAAATTCAATACCGCTTCCTGTAGTATTAAATTCATTTACGGGTAGAAAAGAAGATATCAAATCATTGTTGACTTGGTCTACATCATCTGAAATAAACTTCTCATCCTTTGATTTGGAACGAACAGATGGAGTGAAACCATTTGAAAAACTAGCCTCTGTAAAAGCAAAAAATGGAGTAACTTCTAATTATTACACGTATTCTGATTTAGTACCACTTAATGGGATCAATTACTATCGTTTAAAAATGATTGATGTGAACGGTAGATTCATTTATTCAAAATTAGTAAGTTTAAACTTTGACGAAAACAGAAAGTTTAAAGCCAATCTATTTCCTAATCCAACAAAATCTGAATTGAACATAAATTTTATAGATGCTAAAGCTAAGACGTGTGAAATAACTATTGTGGATGCAATAGGTCATATTGTTCTTCAAAAAACCATAAGTACCCAATCTGGTGTTGGTAGAGAAAATTTAGAATTTCTGGCAAAAGGGCAATATATTATTAAACTTATTTCAGCAGATGAGAATTTCACGACAAGTTTTATAAAAGAATAAAAACCCTAATCTAAATTAAACGCTAATTTCCTAAACAGAAATTAGCGTTTGGTTTTTTACAAGAATTTGAATTTATTCTAAATAGAATTCATCAGTTTCAATTTAGTGGAGAAATTTATTAATCAAATAAATTTTGGTTGAATAGTAAATTTCATTCTTTCATTAAAAAAATTCTTAAAACGGAATAAAAAATTTTAAAGTAAGGAAGTGGCAACACTTTTTTTATCCAAAAGATTTCACCAATTAGCTAAAAAGCTTTCACTAAAACAGAATTCAAAAGGATATTTATTACGCGATATTGATAGTATATAATTGATTACTATTAAATTTCTTTGACTTAAATTAAGTAAGATTTCGAATAAAATGTGGCATCATTATCGAAGTTTGTACCATCCGCCCAAAGAAAATA
>JBBQYA010000172.1:0-2958 GCA_038209155.1 Sphingobacteriales bacterium
GGAACATTAGTAAAAGAATTATCAGAAGGTTTTAAATTAACTACCAATAACCGAATGGAACTTTTGGCTGTAATAAAAGGTTTAGAGGCTTTGAAAAAAGAAGGTGAAGAAGTAATTATTTACTCGGATTCCAAATATGTAATAGATCCAATTGAAAAAGGTTGGTTATTCGGCTGGGAAAAAAAGAATTTCAAAGACAAGAAAAATCCAGATTTATGGATTCGTTTTTTGCAAAACTATCGCAAGCATCAAGTAAAATTCAAATGGGTGAAAGGGCATGCTGGACATTTAGAAAATGAACGCTGTGATGAATTGGCAGTTAATGCTGCCATGGGTAAAATTTTGTTAGAAGATAAAAACTACAAACAATAAATATATTCATTTAAAGAAAATATTATTTTTTATAGAACTTAGAAATAATGAGATGGAAGTATTAAAATACTTTCTTATCGTTTTAAAGAAAATATTATTTATTAAAGACCTTAGAAATAATGAGACGGAACTATTAAAATACTTTGTTTTCGTTCTTGCATTGAAACTTTAAACAGTTTTATTCTTCTACTTAAAAAAAAGCGCCATTACTTTCGTAACGGCGCTTTTTTATTTATGAAAATAATTTTTATTTCTTTTTTATTGCTTCACTATTTTTTCCTTTGCGATTAATTCTCCATTAGTTGTATCCCTTAATTCTAAAGTATACATGCCCGCCGATAAATCTGATAGTGAAACATTGATTTCGTTATTCATAGGAAATGCTAAAGTTGATTTTAGTTTTCTACCAAAACCATCTATTATATTCATAGCATATCTCTCTTGTGCTACTCCCTTTAATTTCACAGTAATATTGTCTGTGAAAGGATTTGGAAATACACTTATTGCCATTTTTGTGGCACCATCAGAGAAGTCCAACGCAATAACTTTAGAGTTTTCAGATTTTCCATTATTATCTAAAATCCTTAATCTATAATAATTAATAGTTAATTCTGGTTTAAGATCTGTAAAGGAATACACAAAACCTGAATTGCTTTTCACTTCTCCGATTTTGGTAAAGCTTTTTCCATCCAAACTTCTTTCGATTTCAAAAACAGGTTTTCCAGAAATACTAGCTGCTTTCCATGTTAATAAGGAAGTCATCTCTTTCTTTCTTCCATCAAAAGAACTTAAATTAACTGGCAATGCACCCTGAGTATCAAATATTAATTTAAATCGATTTAATCCTTGACTATTTGGATCCGCAGTAATTAGGAAGGTATGCTCATAATTATTTCCAATAGCTGTGGTAGTATTTAAGAAATTATCCAATAAATACAGATTTACATTTGGATCAAAACTCTCTAAACCACTGAAAACGAACTTATGATTGGTTTGAACAGAAGAACTAATCGGCATTGGAATAGTATCAGTGCTAACTGTTTCTGGATACATATTAATTGCTAATTGAAGATTATCTGTAGATCTTGTAGTTAAATTAACTGAACTTCCAAAGAATTTCATAGCATCATTAAATGGTTCATAATATTTATGCGCCCCACTTTGAAATACAACAATTGTTTCATCACTATTAGCTACATCCAAAACCAATTTTACTCTCAATAAATTGGGAATACTTGCAGATCTGAAATAATTTCCATACGTAGTGTTCGCAGTTTTAGATGATTCTGTTAAACTTAAATTGGTAGTGGACAATGCTTGAATTAAAAATCCTTGACCAGAAGCAATTGTTGGTTGTGCATTAGATGATCCAATCCCCGTAGTATAATTCCAAAACTCATAATTACCTGTTTGCATATTATAAGTCTGCGTAGTTTTAAGTAAATTCGGATTAGAAAGCATAATTGGTCCTGGATTTATTTGGGATGGATAAGGATTTCCAACTAAATTAAATCCATCGAATTGTTCATAAAAAGTTGGAGTTCCTGCTGCACCTTGGTTAGTGAAAGATGCAAAACAATCAATATTCCCTCTGTTGGCAGTACCAATATAATCAATGGTAGTAGGATCTGGTATAGAAATACCACTAAACGGATTTACTTGAGTTAATCTTGGACCACGAACCAAGGCTAAAAATCCTCGTCCAGTAGCAATTGTATTAGAAACATTTGAAATACCTACATAACCTTTTTGTCTGTCTGCAAGTGTGGCAAGATTATCATTAACAGGTTCATTATACATAAATACTGATGGTCTATTTAATCCATTTCCTGCATCAAAACCGCTTCCTGTTCCTCCAACTCCAGTAATATGAATATCATCGAACAATTGATTAAAAGAAATAGTTCCAGCTCCCTCATTTACTGGGGAAGATAAATGTCTAAATCTTCTGTTTCCAAGTGTGATTCCTCCGTTAATATATCGCTCTGCTACTATTTGACCAGTAATATCTGCCCCTGAAAAGAAATCATCTAATCTTGCTGTTCCATTAATTTTAGACCCTAAAACCAATCTGTTTCCAGTTGCTAAAGTTCCAAAGTTTAAATAAACCGTTCCGCTATTTGGTACCAAATCATCTGCTTCTATTCTTAAGGAATCAGTCAGTGTTACTGATGGATTTCCACCCCGCTCGATAATAAATCTGCTCAACGTTTTAGATAACTTATTCAAAGGATCCATTCTGAAATTGATATTTGATCCAGAGCCATTGCCTTGAATCAAAACCTCAGAAGTTAAACTTCCTGTAAATGCTCCTAGTCCAAAAACATTACATTCATTTCCAAAAGTTCCTAATTGAAGATTTCTTCCATTGATATTTAATCGGTCGCCTGCATTAGAAAATTGCAGACCAGATCCACCGGCATTTCCACTTATTCGTAAATCAGAGTTCATTACCACATTTACAGATCCAGATACCGGAGCATAAATTAAGTAAGGAATAACTAATGGTGGAGTAGAGCTTGTAAAATTCTGGGCTCCATTACTCGTTACAAAAACTGCTCTTGTATACGGATTCCAAGTTCCATT
>JBBQYA010000173.1:0-2865 GCA_038209155.1 Sphingobacteriales bacterium
TATCATAGACTACTTTTTCGTCTATCCAATTTGCACCTGCATTTTGCATATCTTTTTTTACGGATTCAAAAGAGGTCATCGTAAGACCACGAAGTTCATCTGTTTCTACTAATAATTGAGGTGCATGGCAAATGGCTGCTAAATTTGATTATATAGAAACACTATTGATTAGTTTTTTGAATTAAAATCACTAATAGAAAAAAAATCTTTGAGTGAAATATCGTAAAAATCACAAATAGCTTGTAATGTTGAAATGGAAATGTTAGTTTTTCCAGTTTCTATTCTCCCAATGTGAATTTTCAATTCATTAAAAACCTCTTCCTGAGTAAGCTTTTTTGCTTCCCTTAAGCTTTTAAGAGCAAGTGCAATATTTACAAGAAGTCTTGGATCTCTGCATTGAGACATAGCTCAATAAAAAGATAAAAAATAAATTTGACAATGACGTATTTGTCATTTATATTAAGTGTATAATTTTTAATGATTATTTATAGGGCTAATCACCCATTATGGCAGATTGAGTGTTAAAAAGCTAATGCACTTTTAAAATTGGCTTAACAATTTAAATTTATAAAAAAAATGAAAAAAATTTTAATATTAATTATTTTTGCAACTTTTATAATAGGATGTAAAGATGAGCAAGTTCAACCTGTTGTTTCAAGTGTAGCAAATACTAATTTAAACCCAGAAAGAGAAGTTATAATGAGAGCATTTATTGTTTACAGCCCAAGTAGATATGGGTGCTATTATCCTGGATGGAATTGTTGGCCAGATGTAGTAGTTACTGGTCAAATGGTACCTATCGTAAATGGAATTTTTGATGTAGTATTGGGAGGAAATCAATCAGCAATTCGTGCCTCCTTTATTACAAATCAAGCATTTTTATCAAATTACATGAATATCTCAGATATACAAAAAGTGATTAGCGGAGAATATTCTGTTTATGGAAATGGAACAAATACTTCAATACGTTATTTTGTTTTAAAAACAACATCCAATAATTCTTTACAAACTGTATATCCTTTTAATTAATTTTATTTTTTAAACTGAATAAACGTAAGTTTATTCAGTTAATTTTAACTTATGAGAAATCCATTATTCGCTGGCTTATTTCTGCTAATCATATTAAGCAGTTGTAATGATAAAAGTCAAAATTATAAACTAGTAGAAGATTACATTTTTAATGTTGGTTTTGTACCGAGAAACATAAATACATATTTGGATAAACCTTCTGGAGAAGAGATGTTATATTTTTCAGATCCAGAATCAAAAAAAACCATTAAATTCTTTAATCTGAAAGGAGAACTTCAAAAAGAGATTTCCTTGAAACCTGCTTTAGATAGATTAGGTTCTATTGATGTAATAACTGTAATTTCATTTGATACTATTGTGATTAACTCTAATTATACTAATAAGCTAGTAGTAATTAATAGTAACGGACAATGTTGGCTTTTTCACGATCTGAATAAACTTATCAAAAATAAAACTGAGAATAATTATGAATATTATGGTATTAATATTTCTGGTCAGGATAGGGATAAAAAGAATTTATATTTAGAATGCTATTTTAGCTATGATGGATCTGATATTGAAAAAAATTTAGTTCCAAAAGCAGAATATGAAATCTTTAAATATCAATATAAGAAGTCGATGGAAGCACCATACATCTTAAAAGTTGAGAATTACTTAACTGAAAACCCAACATTTAGCCATCATCTTTACGGATTTAAAAAAGAATTTTCTAATGATACAGCATATTTTTTTGATAGGGTAAATGTAAAAATGAATAATTCAAATTTTATATTTAGTACTGTTTTCTGTCCTTATTTAATAGAAGTTAATAAAGAATTGTCTAAGGTAAATAAACTCATTACAATATCAAGTTTTAGGGATACTATTGGAATACCGCCTATGTTCTTTTCATTTAAAACTTACAAAAATATGTATGATAAAAATTTGAAAAACATACAAGAAAGTAGTTTCATTAATGATTTTTATGTAAAGGAAAAGCAAAACGGATATTATGTTTTAGTTTACCTTCCTAATAATGTAAAAAACGAACACATTAATGAAAAGCGAGATTTTTTAATAATCGAATATGACAATAAATATAAAAAGATAAATGAATATATTTTTGATAATGGAATGTTCAATGGAGGTTATGCTTTTATGACTAAAAAAGGATTAATTATATCAAAAAATGAAACAAAATATGATGAAAAGCCAGCTTACAGCCTTATCTCTTTTACGAACTAAACTTATTTTCTGCTTTCTGTTTATGATAGTTTCATGTTCAAAGAGCGAAAAAGAAATTTATTATGGCCAATTAGAAAACTATTTTCAAAAAGAACACGGTTTTAAGATTAATGGTAAAATAAACGGAATTTTAGTTTTGACAGAGAATGGATGTTTATCTTGCGACAAGGCATTTTCAAAAATTTTAAATGAAGCACAAAATAAAGATAGTATCTTAATTTTAGTAATGGCAACAGGAAGTAGAGTTGATATTTCTAATTTTGATGTGAAATCGAAAAACGTTTTTTTTGCTAAAGATTCTAAAACAGACAATTCTTACAAATTTTTAACCGAAACTAAAGCTATATTTATAAAAAACAATGCAATAGATTCTGTATTTACAATTCAGGCCGACAAAATTGAAGATCAATTTTCTGAAATTAAGAAAAGGATATATTAAAAATAAGTTAAAATAAAAAGGGTCAATCAACAAATTGACCCTTTTTTTATAAAATCAATTCTCAGAAAGAACTTCAATAATCTTTTTATTAAATGCATCTAAATCTGCTGGAGATCTGCTGGTAATTAGATTTTTATCATAGACTACTTTTTCGTCTATCCAATTTGCACCTG
>JBBQYA010000174.1:0-2798 GCA_038209155.1 Sphingobacteriales bacterium
TACCCAGCAGCCAGGTAGTAAATCTGATACTTTTTTTTTGGTAAAAAAGAAAGGCTTTTTAGGGAAAATTGGTATGAGTATCTCAAAATTTGGGGATGATCCTGAGCCTGTTAAATTTATTAATCCATACAATATTTATAAGGGTAAAGTTATACGTTCTATTAAAATACAAAGATTAGGGTTTGAAAGAGATTTTAGAGATACCAATCGTATCAACAGAAGTTTTGGTGTTATAATTGCAAACGGTTTCCACAAAAAAACTAAAGAAAGAATTATTGCGAATAACCTTTTTTTTGAAGTGGGAGACCATGTAAACCCTTTTTTGTTATCTGATAACGAACGTCATTTAAGAGAGCAGCCATTTTTGCAAGATGCATTGATAAAGATTGAGCATGCAGATGTTCAAAATGATTCTATAGATGTTTTAGTACTTACTAAAGAGGTGTTTTCATTGGGTATTGAGGTGGATGTAGCGAGTGCAACACGTTATAAGGTAGAAGTAAAGGAAGAAAACCTTGCTGGAACTGGATCCAGGCTTTTGTTAAGTACCTTTTACGATAAAAGTAGAAATCCTAAATTTGGTTATGGGGCAGAATATTTAAATCGAAATATTAGTGGTTCATTTATTAACTGGACGGCAGGTTTTAAAACATTTAAAAGTGCATTTAATACAGGGAAAAATGAAGAACTAACTTTTTTTTCAAGAATAGAAAAACCCTTGGTAAGTCCGTATATTCCCTGGATTGGTACGTTAGATCTTGCTTATAATACAACCAATAATGCTTATTCACCCGATTCGATTTACAGAAGTGATTTTCAATACACTTACAAAAATTTTGACGGTTGGTTTGGCTATAATTTTGGCGCCAAAAAAGTATTGAGAGATAACAGGCAGTCAAGGGTACGAAAATTTATTGCTGCCAGAGGGCTTTACCAGCGCTTTACAAATTTGCCCGACCTGGTAAGACGTATTTTTGATTACCGTTATACAAACATTTCAGGAGTATTAGGTTCAATAAATGTTTTTGAGCAAAACTTTTACAGAACTAATTTTATTTATGGTTTTGGTAGATATGAAGATGTTCCGCAAGGATTTTCTGCATCTTTTGTTACAGGTATCACCAACAAAAAAGATAGTATTAGTCTAAATAGTCGTGTTCGGCCTTTTTTCTCAATAGAAGCATTGCGTAGTAAGTTTAATAAAAAAGGTTTTTTTAGTACGTATACTTTTAAAGTGGGGGGGTTCTATTTTAACCGTAAGTGGGAAGATATAGATATATTAATAAACGTAGATCATTTTACCAGATTAAATAAAATAGGCTTAAACTGGTACAACAGACATTTTTATAGCCTTGGATTTACCAGGCAGATTACACCCGTACTCAATCAACCATTGTTTTTACAAAGTACTTTTGGTTTACCTTATTTTAGCAACGGTTTTATTAATGCAGATACCAGGGCAACAGCTAAAACAGAATCAGTGTTTTATAATCTCACTAAATTTTGGGGATTTAGGTTTGCCCCATTTTTATTTGCAGACGCTTGTATGGTTACACCTACCAATAAATCATTTGCTCACAGTGAATTATATAGTGCTGTTGGTGCAGGAGTAAGAACAAGAAATGAAAATTTAATTTTTGGAACAATAGAATTAAAAGGCTTTTATTTTCCTAAAACAGTAGGCGATATGCCTAAGTGGCGAGTGGAAGTAGGGACTAATATTCGGTTTAAATACAGTAGTGTTTTTATAAAAAAGCCTGATTTTATCGCTGTAAATTAACTATTTCAACTATTTACCTATTAAATAATTTAAAAAATGCGTCTTCGCCAAAAAATAAGTCCCTCCGTAGAAACGGAGGGACTTTAACGATTGCTTGCCATATGAAAATTCTTAATAATTGTAGTTTCCTTTATAATCCCAAACAATTTCACTATAAAAGAAATTTGAGATCATATCTTTTTGTTTGAAAAATCAAAAGTACGAACTTTATTATTGCCATTTTATCAACTTTTACTTTCATTTATTATGGATAAAGTAAAATTTAAAACCTACATCCCCACTGGTATTGGTTTATAGAATAATTTTAACATTATCTCCAAAAAATAATGAATAATTATTTTTTACAAAAACATCAATATTTATTTTTTAAATATGACTGAAAGGTTCTTTTAATGATATTTTTTTCGGTTTTTATAATGAGAAGTATGTTTTGTAACTATATATGTACAAATCGTAAAGTGATTTATATTTATCAATTGATTAGAAATTTACTAAGTTTTAAAATTAGATAAGCACTTTTACAAAAACTATAATATTTCTAGCAATAAAACTATGACTATTGCATTTACTTTATTAATATAAAATTTATTTGCATTTACTTAATTGCTCTACAAATGCCATTATATAGTAATTAGAAGTGTAGTTTTAGTTAATATTTTTTTAGTGTTTGCTAAAAAATACAACCTCGATTTTTAGGTTGAAATGAATAACGGACTTTCAATTGTAAAACCGGGGTTAATGGCAAAAAGTTTGTTTATGATAGTAAAAAAGAAAAGATGCAGTAGTTTTTGAAAGAATAAAAAAGTTTTAATGGAAATTTTTTCTGCAATACGGTTTTATAGCAACAATTATCAATAGTAGCATTTAGGTAAAAAGGTAAAAATGTTTTAATGATCTTAAAAAATAAGACCCTCCGTAGAAACGGAGGGTCTTTAACGATTGCTTGCCATATGAAAATCTTTCTATTATTTCTTGTTTCTTATAATTTTAATCACTATATTTTTGTTTTGTATAAAAA
>JBBQYA010000175.1:0-2752 GCA_038209155.1 Sphingobacteriales bacterium
TTAGAAAAATGGAATTAGACGAAAGAGGTTTATTTCTTGAAGATTGGCCAGAAGGATTTTTCGATACATCCTCAGATTTATCATTACAGCTTTTAGAGGCAATATCTAAAACAAACATTGACAAAAATCTTAACTAAATATGAAACAACCAATTGCAGTTAATTTTGAACTGATTGAAGATGTTGTTTGCAATTGTCAGAAGGCAGACACGAATGAATTGGATACACAAGCTTTATTAAAACTTTTTAAAATAGCAGATACATTAAAAAAATATCATAAACTTTATATAAGTGCTCAAAAATGGGAAGAATCATTTAATAACTTAAAAAATCAAATTAAACATCCCGAATTACTAAAATTTTTCAAAGACCTGTTTGATTTTGATCGTGGACAAAAATACAAGATAATAGGTATAAATACAGAAGATGAAATAGAGCTCAATCATCTCTTAGCAAAAGAGACCCCAGATAAATTATTTTTAAATAACAATAGCGTTCAAAATTTTTCGGATGTCAATTGCTATGACTCGTATAGATTTTTAAGAGATCAAAAATATTCGCCAGACTGTGTTTTATATAGACCAGAAAAGATAGTAACAGTTTCCGCTAAATATATATTTAATAATTTGACATTTTTTAATCCCTATTTACGGGAAACATCTAAACTTGAATTTTGTGACAATTACTTATTTAAAAGCCAGAATAATGATGAATGTAATTTTCTGATTGATGTCATAGCAATAGCTAAACAGTCTAAAGAGGTAATCATTTATTGCAATAATTTTAATTCACTTAGTATTTACAGAAATGAATTTGAAAAATTATTTATTACAAAATTCCCTCAAAAAAGTCTTACTGTAAAACCCTATAATTATAAATTAAATAAATGTAGATATATAATTGCTGATGGTGATGCATTCTCAATTGAAATGGCTGTGAGTTTCAATAATTTTGTTTATTTGGGTGAGGGTAAATATAAAGCAAATAAAGGATTTGATTTTATATATGGAAGTGGTAGGAAATACGATAATTAAATACTGATCTTAAATATTAAAATTATTATGGAAATCAAAGGATCTGGTCTTCGGCAATGGTGGGATAGTCTGGATGATACCTGGCAAAGGGTATTGATATTAAATCTGGGATTAGAAAATGAGATGGGTGGAATTGAAAATTACAATAATGATTATCGATGGTCTTACAAAAAAATAGATAGTTTATATAAAGAAGGTGCTTTAGATAATTATAATATCATACAGAATGAAATCTCAGATGATTTCATTAAGAAGATTGTTAATCTTAAATCTTTAATTGCTGATAATGCCAGCATCACTGATTTAACTCCACTGTCCAAGCTAGAGAGACTAGAGATTCTAAATTGCTCGCATAACAAAATAATAAGTATTGACCCACTAAAAGATTTATTCAACCTACAAGAATTGAATCTAGCATTCAATCAAATCACTACCGTAAGCCCTTTACAAAAACTAAAGAAGTTGCGAAAATTAGAATTAGGCTGGAACAACATTGTAAGTCTTAAACCAATTGAGGACTTAGAAAATTTAGAAGAACTTTCTTGTGCATATAATTGGGAATCAAATTACGGACCTGAGCTTATCGTTCAGTTAAGCAGTAAATGGAGAAAATTGAGGAAACTATCCGTACCACATATAAGCAACACTGAATATTTGGCAGAATTTTATCCGGATTTAGAAAACCTATCAATGCAGGTATTTGATGATGCTATATCACATATAATTAAACTTAAAAAACTAAAAGTGTTGAGTATTGATAGGTTAAATGCTAACAAGTTAGATGCCCTTAGTGAACTTCCGAATTTGGATAGTCTATCTTTAAGAAGATTTGATGGTGACTTATCTAACGTAAAAAAACTTAAGCGACTAAAGATTTTTTGGATTGATTGGAGTAATGTTAATAATTTAGATGCACTTACTGAACTAACCAATTTGACTGCTTTATTCTGTACATATAATAAGATAGAATCATTAGAACCTTTAAGTTACTTGCGCAATCTTGAAAGATTGGATTGCAATTTTAATGAAATTAAAGATTTAACCCCTTTAAGAATATTGAAAAAACTAAATATTCTTTATTGTAGTGACAATAAAATCGAAAGCCTTAAACCATTAGAAGAAGTATCAAATCTGCAACATCTGGGTTGTAGCAATGGTACAAACTTTTCTTTTAGTAAAAATAAAATTACCAGCCTCGCGCCGTTAAAAAATCTTACTAATTTGAAGCAATTGCATTGTAAGAATAATCCTATACTGCATGAGGAAATTGAAATGCTTAAAGCAGCACTTCCAAACTGTGAAATAATTTGGTAAAATAAAATTATAGGAAAGACATTTACGTTAACTTAGCAGGTTTATTTTTTATCCTGCTTTTATATATTTTTGATAAGTGGTTAGCAGGTAGTTCTCCCCAACTCCTGTTAACACAAGACCCTGAGGCTTCGGTTTCAGGGTTCTTTATTTTGTGGAAGTATTGAAGCTGATCTTAAACGTTCTAAAAACTCTTTATAATTCTCCAAATCAGTAGTGCATTTGAAACAGGTGCATTTTCGAAATTCTAAATCATCAATCCTATATAAAGTTTCACCATAAACAATGGACCAATAATCCGGTTCATCATCGTTGATTTGACGGCGAAATAATTGAGAATTAAAAGATTTCTTTTCCATACTATACAAATGTATGGTGCCTAAAGAAAAATAACAAATGTAATAAGTA
>JBBQYA010000176.1:0-2738 GCA_038209155.1 Sphingobacteriales bacterium
AAGCTTATATACAGTATGGAAAATAATAATGTTGCTAAATTAAGAATAGGATACACGTTTATATTTTAATTTAAGAATAAAAATGCAACCGACAATGGAGGGAATAATAATATTAATAAACCATAAAAAAAATGCTGCTGAGATTACGGCCATTTGTTGATTTGTAATATAGCTAAAAAAATAGATTGCTAAAGTTCCTCTTATTCCTAAATCTGTTAAGGCAAAGGAAGGAATGATGGATTGAGCCATAAATAAAACAGGAACAATAGTTAAAATAGCTGTAATTTCCACCTTTGGGACAAATAAGTAGATTAATAAAATATATTGTAAGCAGTAAATACAATATCTGAAAAATGCGATTAAAAAAATTTTTGACAAATCGCTAATTTTATATAATTCGTAAATAGAAAGCAAATTCTTATGCTTTTTAAAGTAAGAAAATCTGTTTAAATTATCGCCAATTCTATTTAAATTTAGATAAACTATTAAAGTTAAAACGGTGATGATTAATAATATTAAAATTAGGTAATAAATTTTATATCCTAAATCAGGAGCGAAATTTTGATTAAAAAATAATAGCCCGATCAAACCTAAACCATACGTAATGATCATTTGACTAATAGCTCCTACAGACATGGCTAATACTGATTTAACTCTAAAATTGGTTGGTGTAAAAAGCATTCTTCCGGCTGGCTCACCCAACCGATTGGGTGTAAAAAGACTGAAAGTTATTCCCGCAAAAACTGCTTTTACAGCACTATAAAAAGGCACGAGCACTATTTTATTAATCAAAATGCTCCATTTAAGGCTTTCAGAAATCCAGTTTACGAGCATGAGTAAGATGACCAAACAAAAAATCAAAATGGATTTATCGGTGGCGAGCGTGCTCTTTACAGAGTACCATTGCAAAATGGCATCTCTTTTTTGCAACTCTCTGATTAAAAACCAAAAGGTGCATAAGGCAATTAAAATTTTAATTGCCCCAAAGAGATATTGCTTAACGCTATTTTTCAAGAAGGAAAATGATTGTGCAATGTTAATAAAATATGATTAATATTGACATTGTGGAGAAGCTAACGGCAAAAGAACGGGTCATATTAGGAATAGATCCCGGAACAACCATCATGGGTTATGGAGTAATTTTGGAAAAGAAATCTCAAGTAAGTTTAATTACTATGGGTATTTTGAATGTTAGCAAATATGAAGAGCAACCCATAAAATTGAAAAAGATTTTTGAAAGAACATTACAATTAGTGGATGAATACAAACCAGATTGTTTAGCTATTGAGGCACCATTCTATGGAAAAAATATTCAGGTGATGCTAAAACTTGGTAGAGCACAGGGAGTTGCAATGGCAGCTGCTCTTTACAGACAAGTTCCGATATTCGAGTATTCACCTAAAAAAGTTAAACAAGCTATTACAGGCAATGGAAACGCGAGTAAAGAACAAGTAGCAGCAATGCTGATGCAATTATTAAAATTTAAAGAGATACCCGAATTCTTAGATGCAACCGACGGCTTATCTTTAGCAGTTTGTCACTCTATGCAGAAAATCACAACTGCAGGCTCAGAAAACTTTACTGGATGGAAGTCTTTTTTAAAAGCAAATCCTAAAAGGGTTGTTTGAAAGTAGTCTAGTAAATCGAAATTAAGGAAACTCAAACTTTAGACTAAATAAGACTTAATAGAATCTTTAATCTCTAAAAATTCTTCTTCACTAAAAGTTAATTTCAATTTCGAAAATCCAAAATCTGATGCAGTATTCATCGGAATTAAATGAATATGAGTGTGTGCCACGTCAAATCCAAATACTGCTAATCCAACTTTCTTGCAGGAAGTTGCCTTTTTAAGTGCAATGGAAATAGTTTTTGCGAAAGCAAATAATTCTCCATAAACATCATTTTCTAGATCAAAAATATATTCGATTTCTACTTTAGGAATTACTAAAGTATGACCTTTAGTACTTGGGTTCACATCCAAGAAAGCTATAAATTGATCGTTTTCAGCAATAATATAGGCTGGAAGTTCTCTACTGATAATTCTTGAAAAGATAGAATTCATTTTAGCGAGAAATTTCTATAATCGTAAATTTTACTTTACCACTTGGCACTAGAATTTCGGTAGAATCTCCAACTGACTTACCCAATAAACCTTGTGCTATCGGGGATTTCACGGAAATTTTTCCAGTTTTCATATCAGCTTCATTTTCTGCAACCAATTGATAAGTCATTTCTGCACCGTTTAATTCATTTTTGATTTTGACTTTAGACAAAACCAAGACTTTTGTTGCATCTAATTTAGATTCATCAATTATACGAGCATTACCTAAAGTAGCCTCCATTTTAGAAATTCTAAGTTCAAGCAAACCTTGAGCTTCTTTTGCGGCATCATATTCTGCATTTTCAGATAAGTCACCCTTATCTCTTGCTTCTGCTATTTGTTTAGAAATATCTGCTCTAGCTTTAGTCTTCAGAAAAGTTACCTCGTCTTTTAGCTTTTGCATACCCTCTTCTGTTAAATAAACTATCTCCGACATAAATTCTCCTTTTCTAATTGATATGAATAAAAAAAAGACTGTGCGATTAAGCACAGTCTTCATAAAAATGATTATACAAAGATACTATTATAAATTTATTCTCGCACCGAAAGAATGAGTACCATCAAAATTATATGTTGAACGATAAGAATAATCAATACCGAAAGTAGTTCCATTTTTACCCAAAGGCACCTCTATTGT
>JBBQYA010000177.1:0-2634 GCA_038209155.1 Sphingobacteriales bacterium
ACAAGAATGCGAGTAGTGATGGTTGAATCAAATTTTGGTACGCCTACAATATCTCCTTGCGGAAATTATACGGAGGGAGAAACAGAAGATTATTCAGTAGAAATTGTAACACCATTATTTGCAGATGATATTGGAATCACAACTTTGCAAGCACCACTACCTCCAGTTCCTGGTTCTCAATTATTAAGAGTTAGAATGAGAAATTATGGATACAATACAATAAACAGTGCAACTATTAGCTATACAATCAATGGTGGAGCGCCAGTAGATTTTAATTACACTGGGCCTGCAATAGCAACAAATGCAACTTCTGGTGATATTACTTTAGGAACAGCAGTATTTGCTGCAAATGATTTAGTAAGAGTATATTCCAGAAATCCAACCAATGGAGCCACAGTAGATCCTAATAATATTAACGACACCTTAATTTTTAGAGTATGTTCTGGAACTCCTGCATTAATTGGTACTAAAACTATTGGGGGCGTAAATCCTAATTATGCAACCATATTAGATGCGGTTACAGCTTTAAATTGCAATGGAATTTCTGGTCCGGTAACTTTTAATATAAGACCAGGATTTTATAATGAAAGAATTTTTCTGCTTCCAGTAGTTGGTTCATCTAGTACCAACATCATAACTTTCACAACTGTTGGGGCGGCGAAAGATGTAACCTTAAATGGAACTTTTGGAAATACCATACATTTAAATGGAGCTGACTATGTAACCGTGAAAAATCTTATTATTCTAAATAAGGGATTTTTTGAAGGAGCTGGAATATTACTTAATAATCAAGCAGATTTTAATACTGTTGAAAACTGCGTGATTAGAGTAGACTCTACTTCAAAAGAAAACAAATTTGTAGGAATAGGAGCTTTATCAAGTTTTGTAGGATCAACCACAGGTAATCATGCAAACAATACAACTATTAAAAATAATATTATAGTTGGAGGAGCTTGGGGAGTATATTTTACGGGAACTAGCACTACAGTTAGAAGTATTTTAAATACCATTACTGGCAATACAATATCTAAAACCTATAATTCGGGAATTTTTGTTCAATTTAATAATGGAACGATCATTTCAACCAATAAAATCATTTCTAGAGAAGAAAGTAATACGACTTCCACGGGTATATCTCTAATTGGTTCGCGACAACACCTTACACAAAACCCAGTTGTGAGTAGAAATTATGTAAATAATGTAAGCTTAACCGGGATTTTATTAAGCGATGTAGTAGGAATCTCTGCGACTAATTCTGGAGATTTTTCTAATAATATGGTAGCAGGAGGATTTAAAAGTAACTCTCAAGATCCTACTGCTATTCCAACAGGAATTTCTGTAAATGCTTGTTCATTTATTAATTTTTATTTTAACTCTGTTAATATGGATGCTCCTTCACCAATTTCTAGAGCATTTTTTCAGACAGGTGGAGCAAATCTTAAAATTTCTGGAAATATATTTTCCAATGATTCCACAGGTGTTGCTTATTTTATAACTACTCCGCTGGCGATCACTCAAAGTGATTTTAATAACTATTATTCTGCTCAAGGACAATTTTTTGCCAATTGGAATGCAATAGGATATGCTGATGTAGGAGATTTAGCTGCTATCAATTTAAGAGAAACAGGTTCCTTAAATATAGATCCATTATTTTTTGCCTTTAATGATTTGCATACTAGCAATCCAGCTTTGGATGGTACAGGGCCAAGTATAGTAAGTGTTTCAGATGATTATGATGGAGAATCCAGATTTAATTTAACACCAAGTGATATTGGAGCCGATGCATTTCAGCGTTTTCAAAAAGATTTGGCAGTAGTTGATATTTCCCCAAAAACCTTAAAGGTTGGGAAAAATGCAATTGAAGTTACCATTAAAAACTTTGGAACAACAGATGCAACTGGAACATGTAATTACAGAGTTTTATTAAATTCTACTATCGTTTTACCCAATAAATTATTAACGTTTTCCAGTACATCTTTAGGAATTTTACCTTTAAAACCAGGAGAATCTAGAGTTTTCCAGTTTAATTTATCAACAGATTCTATTATTATAAATACGTTAGGAAATTATACGGTTTGTGTAAGACCTTCTACAGCTTCAGGTTGCTTTACTGATAATTTCCTCGCAAATGATGGTTTATGTATTGATTTATGTACGGGAAAAGCAGGAGATATTTTAGTGGGTTCAAGTAGACCAATTAAGAAAATTCAAGATGCCTTGGACGAATTAATTTGCGGTATTGCTTCTAAAGTAACGATAAAGGTAGACCCAGGCACATATAATGAACAATTGACCATCAATAGATACATCAATTCTTCAAACGATAAAAATATAACGATAACATCAGCCACTGGTATAGCTTCGGATGTAATTATCAAATATGCTGGAATATCTGCTGTAAACCATAGTGCGGTAATTTTCAATGGTTCAAAAGATGTGGTGATAAAGAATGTTACTATTATTAACGATGGATTTGCTTTTGGTTCTGGTATTCATATCACGAATGCTTGTGAGAATGTAAAAGTGATAGGATGTATTATAAAAGTTGACTCAACATCCAATAGAACTTCTTTTGCACCTATAACCGCTTCTGCTTTAGGTACTTTCAAAGACAAAGGAAAAAACGGAAACTTT
>JBBQYA010000178.1:0-2623 GCA_038209155.1 Sphingobacteriales bacterium
ACCCCATGCACCCATATCTCCCTCAATTATTAACCGACATCACCGCTGCACACCGACCGGAAATCCCTTTGGAAGAAAAGCAACCAATATCTTTTGAACAAGAAATGGAAGAGTTAGAAAAATGGGTGGAGGGTGAAGATCCAGATCACAGCCTTGGTTATTACTGCGGTTTGTATGCCATTAATTTTCCACCGCCAGATCAATTAAATGATACCGAAATAAAAATGGTATTGGAAGCTTTCCGGGAAATGATGTTTACTTGGAATCTTGATATTGATTTGCCCAAATTGTTGCCATTGCCAATCGCTTACAAAATGACAATAGACACTTTAAATCAAAAAACCTCTATTGTAAATAGTGGCTTCATGGGCTTTGATTATTGTACTGGTTATGCTCCAGATTGTGTGTTTAAGGAATATTGCCCTTGCCTTAAAATATGGAATGAAGATGATAAATCAACTAGTATTAATTTTTGAAAATATGAATTGCTTAATTTCAAAAGTTTAAAATGCGCCTTACCGCTACCCACATCAATTATTTCCAAATATGCCATAGAAAACTTTGGCTCTTTGCGAATGGAATTCAAATGGAACATACTTCTGAAAATGTAGCAGAGGGAAAATTAATCGGCGAAAATTCATATCCAGAGCGTGCAGAACGTTATACTGAAGTAGAGATAGATGGAATAAAAATAGATTTCTATGATGCTAAAAATAAAGTGGTACATGAAGTTAAAAAAAGTAATAAAGTAGAGAAAGCCCATATTGCTCAAGTTAAATATTATCTCTATAAATTAGAAAACCACGGAATAAAAGATGTAAGCGGTGTGATAGAATATCCAAAATTGCGAGAACGTGAAATCGTATTGTTGAATGATGAGGATAGAGAAACTATTAAAATTTGGGAAAAAAGTTGTTTAGAGATTATAGAAAATAAAATTTGTCCTCCACTATTAAACAAACCCATTTGCAAACAGTGTAGTTATTTTGATTTTTGCTATGTAAAAGAAGAACTTTAAACGGTCTATAAACCATTGCTTTATGAAAAAAACTTATTATCTATTCAATGCTGGCAGAATGAGTCGAAAAGATAATTCACTTAAGTTTATACCCATAGACGAAGATGGCAGAGAAGGCATTCCAAAATTTATACCGATAGAAGGGATTGCAGATTTATTTTGTTTTGGAAGTTTAGATGCGAATAGTGCATTATATAATTTTCTTGGAAAAGCGGGAATTTCGGTTCATTTTTTTGATTATTACGAAAATTACACGGGAAGCTTTTGTCCAAAAGAATATTTATTGGCTGGCAAAATGCAAATAGTACAAACTCAACATTATTTGGATAAAAAGAAAAGGATCATTCTGGCTAAAAAATTTGTTCAGGGAGGAGCATTCAATATGTTGAAAGTGTTGCGATATTATAATAATCGCGAAAAAGATGTAGAGGCTCAAATTAGTGGAATTGAGAAATTTATTTTACAATGTGATACAGCAATTGCAGTAGATGAGTTAATGGGAATAGAAGGTAATATTCGACAAGTATATTATTCAGCTTTTGACCTTTTGAACAATACCTATTTGATGGAAGGAAGGAGCAAACAACCACCCGGAAATGAATTAAATGCTATGATTTCGTTCGGCAATATGCTTTGTTATTCTGCTTGCCTTAATCAATTATATCATACGCAATTAAATCCTACGATTAGTTTTTTGCATGAGCCTGGTTTTAGACGATTTTCGCTTGCTCTTGATTTAGCAGAAATCTTTAAACCAGTTTTGGTAGATCGAATAATATTCAAATTATTAAATAAAAAAGAAATTGGTGACAAGGATTTTGATCGTAAATTAAATAGCTGTTTGATGAAAGAATCTGGAAGAAAAACTTTTGTAAAAGCTTGGGACGAACGTTTGAATGAAACTTTTAAACATCCGATATTAAATAGAAATGTGAGCTACAAACATTTAATAAAATTAGAATGCTACAAACTTTCTAAACATGTGCTAGGAATGGATGAGTATAAACCTTATAAAGCTCGTTGGTAATGTATGTAATTTTGGTGTATGATATTAAGGAAAAACGAGTAGGGAAAATGCTGAAACTTTGTCGGCGATATTTGAATTGGATTCAAAATTCTGTATTTGAAGGAGAAATAACTCAAGTTAAATTAAAAGAATTTGAGATCAATGCAAAAAAGATCATTAATATTGAAGAGGATAGTATTATTATTTTTAAGAGTAGAGAAGAAAAATGGCTTGACAAGCAGATAATAGGTACAGAAAAAAGCAAGCTTGATACGATTATATAGGTTGTCGATCTAACTATTTAAAGGAAGTTCTTTGACATATTGTTTAGAAAATTAGTCGACTTATGTGGAATTAAGCACCGTTTAAATGGTTGTCGGTGCTTGGGGGAAAATGGACTATTGAAGGTCGACTAATTTTTTTTTGTTTTTTAGGAAATAAATAATGGTTTACAGCAAGAAAAAGGCTATTCTTGTTTTATTTTTTTCGGCTTTTAATCGCACCATATTGGAATTGAAATTTTGATGACTACTTAAAAGATGTTGAAAAATGGGCCTTTTAATCGCACCATATTGGAATTGAAATTAGGTTTGAGCATT
>JBBQYA010000179.1:0-2578 GCA_038209155.1 Sphingobacteriales bacterium
AATAAAATCAATTTATGCTGCTCTTAATTTTTGAACATTAGATTTGTTAAACTTTTCTTTTGCATAATCAATTGATACAAATAATTCCTTTTGTGATGGATCGCTTGGCATTTCAAACATGGCATCCATAATAATCGCTTCAAAAATAGAGCGTAAACCTCTTGCCCCTAATTTAAAATCTAAAGCTTTGTCCACTATAAATTCTAAAACTTCCGCATCTAATTCTAATTTAATTCCTTCTAGTTCAAATAGTTTAGTGTATTGTTTTACTAATGAATTTTTAGGGTCAATTAATATACTTAATAACGTTTCTCTATCCAGTGGATTTAAATAAGTAATAACAGGAAGTCTACCTATTAATTCAGGGATTAATCCAAAAGATTTTAAATCATGTGGAGTAATATATTGTAAAAGATTTTCTTTATCAATTGTTACTTGATTGGTATCCAAACTGTAACCTATTGCTTGAGTTTTCATTCTTCTTGCAATATTTTTTTGAATACCATCAAAAGCTCCTCCACAAATGAATAAAATATTATTAGTATTCACTCCTATCATTTTTTGATCTGGATGCTTTCTCCCTCCTTGCGGCGGTACATTTACTACTGTTCCTTCAAGAATTTTAAGTAGAGCTTGTTGAACCCCTTCTCCAGAAACATCTCTTGTAATTGATGGATTATCACTTTTTCTAGCAATTTTATCTACTTCATCTATGTAGACAATTCCACGTTCTGCTGCTGCAACATCATAATCTGCAGCTTGCAGTAAACGAGTAAGTATACTTTCTACATCTTCTCCAACATAGCCAGCTTCGGTAAGAACCGTGGCATCGCAAATACAAAAAGGAACATTCAAAATTTTAGAAATAGTCTTAGCCAAAAGAGTTTTACCTGTTCCGGTTTCGCCCACCATGATAATGTTTGATTTTTCTATTTCTACTTCATCTTTTCCTATTTTCTGCCCTAATCTTTTATAATGATTATAGACTGACACAGCTAAAACCCGTTTTGCATCATCTTGCCCAATTACATATTGATCTAAATGCTTTTTAATTTCAATTGGCTTTTGCAAGTTAAAACTTGACAACGCAGATTTATTTTTACGAGTGGAGGTTTCCTCTAGTAAAATGCTACTTGCTTGTGTTATACATTTATCACAGATATGGGCATCTATTCCAGCAACTAACATCAAGGTTTCTTGTTTGCTAGATCCACAAAATGAACACTTTATATCTTTTGCCTGCTTACTCATTTATCAATTGGTTTTGGCGAATATAAGACCTCATCAATCATACCAAACTCTTTTGCTTCTTCAGAAACCATATAATAATCTCTGTCTGAACTGTCATGTACTTTTTCGTAAGTTTGACCAGTATGATAAGAAATGATGTCATATAATTCTTTTCTTAATTTAATAATTTCTTTTGCAGTAATCTCTATATCAGATGCTTGCCCTTCTGCTCCACCAGATGGTTGGTGAATCATTATTCTAGAATGTTTTAATGCTGCCCGCTTTCCTTTTGCGCCAGCACATAATAAAACTGCTCCCATAGATGCTGCTAAACCCGTACAAATAGTGGCTACATCGGGCTGGATATATTGCATCGTATCATAAATTCCCAAACCTGCATAAACTGACCCACCTGGACTGTTTAAATAAATCTGAATATCTCTTTTCGAATCTGCAGATTGAAGAAAAAGTAATTGAGCTTGAACAATATTTGCAATTGTATCATAAATCGGATCTCCCAAAAATATAATTCTATCCATCATCAATCTAGAAAACACATCCATAGAAGCAACATTTAATTGTCTCTCTTCTATAATGTAAGGAGTAATATTTTGTGGATTAAAATTATTCTCCACTCTACCAATAAAACTATCTACATGTATTCCACCTATCCGGTGGTGTTTTACTGCATATTTACGAAACTCGTTTTTATCTATCATATTAAAATTTTATTCATACTTAACAAAAGTAATGCAGTTTTGGTTTAGCGTTCAATTGCTGACATTTTGTTTATAATATTTCAATTAATCAGTTAAAGTACTGACATTACTTCAATTCAAGAAATTCTTTATAGCTAATTGTTTTATTATTTAATTTAACTACACTTTTTAAATATTCAAAAACTTTAACAGCTCTAGCTTCTTCATTTAATTGAGAAACACGCTCCTTATCTTTTAGAAAGTTCATTACGTATTCATTTAATTGATCTTCTTGAATTGGTGCTTGGCTGTACATTCTAAATTGAGATTCAATTTTTTGTTTTGCAAGTTGTACAATATCTTTCGAGTCTATATTAATATCATGATCTTTCATTAATTTATTTTGAATTAATGTCCATTTCAAATTCTTTTGAAAACCACCGTATTCACTTTCAATTTGTTCATCAGTAATATTCTCCTCATTCATACTTCGTAACCATTTCTTTAGAAAAGTATCTGGAAATGAAACATTTACATGATTTAACGAATATTCATATAGATCAGATTGCAATTTGCTATCAGAGTTTCCAACCATCATTCCCTCTAATTCTTCTTTTACTTTAGACCTAAATTCTTCTTCTGTAGTAACA
>JBBQYA010000180.1:0-2569 GCA_038209155.1 Sphingobacteriales bacterium
ATTTTTAGTTTTCTTATTGGAGGATAAGCTTTCAAGAGTGTTCTTCTTAATGATTGGATGGCCACTTCAACGTTTGCTCGAATTTATTATCATTTTGCTATGTTTCTCATTCTGTATCGAATATTTTTTTAATACATGAGAAGTAATGTTAAATTTACACTTATAGGTTAAGGATGACAAACAATCATTGTTGTTCATACTATAAATAGCAAACTTAATTTTAAATGTCGTAATCTAATAGACCCCCCCATGTTTTATAGACCCCCCCTCAAAATTTTTAAAACATAGAAAATATTGTCCAAAATACGAAACTAATCATATATTAAGTGTCGAAATCGTCACTATATAAATAAATTTTTCTTCTCTACTTCTCTTACTTTAATTTTTATTAGTTTTACAAGGATTTTTTCTCTTTTAACAAAGCGTATGTACCTAAAAAAAAATACTAAATAGAGAACACAAGAAAACGATTTATTGTACAAATACCTATCTTTAACCACAATATCGCTTAATAACAAGTTTTTGCCTTTTTTAAATCTTTTATTAGTTTTTTCGGAAATTCAAATTTATCCCGGGAAGAAGATCCCCCCCTCAAAAAAATTCAATGGCGGCAAAATACAGTATAATTCGATGTAAAAAGTGAAAAATAGCTGGTTAAATTAATTGCGAGTCTTTTTCGTTTTAAAAGTTTTTCGCAAGATCAAATTAAATTTAGTTTTAAAAATTCTTTAAATTATGCCGTACATGCCTAAGTTTATTAGTTGTAGAAATAAAACTGAAAAGGATAATTTTATCGCACATCTGGCAACTGGAGCATATCCAGATGGCCTATCCAAAAGTCAAAAGCGTGACTTTAGAAACAAGCTTGCGAATTTTTGTATGCTAAATGATGATTTATTTTTTTTGAAAGATGATCGAAGACTAAAGTGTGTTTTTGAGTTTGAAAGTGATCTTGCTCATCAAATTATTAAAACAGAGCATGAAATCGCTCATGTTGGTATTAATAAAATGGTCGATAAGATCTCTCATAAATACTATGGCATAAGCAAGGAAAGAATAGCTGCTTATGTTAAAAGTTGTCAAGCGTGCTTGAGATATAATTCACTTCAAACTATACAGCCCATCTATATTAACGACATTACTAAAAAATATGATCGATATATGATGGATTGCGTAGATTTGCGGAAATATTCGGAAGAGAATGATGGCTTTTCTTGGATATTGAATGTTATTGATACATTCACAAAATATTTATGGAGTTTTAAACTCAAAAATAAATCTGCTAACGATGTAAAAGATTCGTTAAGATTTATTTTTAGAAACTTTGGAGTCCCAGACTCAATTCAATCTGACAACGGCAAAGAATTCAGAAATACTGTTTTGACTGAATATTTTGCAGATTTGGAAATAATGGCTATACATGGTCGACCTAGAAATCCAAAGGCTCAAGGTCAAGTGGAAAGGGTTAATCAAACGATCAAGAGGTGGTTAGGAAAAAAATTATTTGCGTCTGGTGGTCATCGATGGATTAATTTTCATGAAGATATCGTGTTTGAATATAATCAAACAAAACATCGAGCTACTAACAAGTCTCCTTTTCTTTTATTTTTTGGCCAATTAGGTTACAATACAGTTCAATCAACTGGAATTATTGTCGAAGGCCCATTAGGATTGCAAACTGTCGATGCGATTCCTTACTCTGATACTGAATCTGAGACTAATAATGAATGGACGTTTGAAAATGTTAATCTCGAAGAATCAGAAGATTCTATAGTTGTAGTTCCAGAGCCTATTCCCCAAGATACAGAAAGACATAGGCAAGATGATGATGCTAGAATGCATTTCAGCAGATATAAGACTCAACTGATTGCAAGTAAAAACTCAAATTTGATCAGAATTAATGTTAATATCGGAGATTTGGTTTTAGTCAAAAAAGATTTTGATAACAATGTCAAGACAAAGAGAACTCCTTTTGAGTCATTTTTTAGTGAGCATAGTTATAGAGTTGTCGATTTGCTCTCTAATAATATGATAAAATTACAGGATACGGTAAATGATGAAATTATACACGTATTTAAAGGCTCAATAAAGAAAATTTAATTAACTTCTATTTTTTAAAAATAATTTATTTTATGTTTGAATTGATAAAAACTTCAACTTTTTAATTTAAATCATATTAAAGTGTTTAAATATATATTTTAAATTTTCAATTTTCCCTCCGAAAATTCCCTCCGAAAATTTTTTGGCGGGAAAATAAACTATTTATACTAAAATTTTTGTTTACCCCTACGATTTGTGATTTTTTTCTCCCTCAAAAATAAAAATTTACTGGAAATTTTTTTATTTTTGAGGGGGGGGGGAGATAGGAATGGGGGGGTCTTAAAAACCACGACATTTATTAAACAAGTTTTATATGAGAAGAGTCAAAATTTAATAAAAATGCTCAATTTATAAAATTTACTTAGAGCATATTCTTAAATTTGGAAATCATTAAGGAATAGCAAAGTTCCGCATGTTTTACAAATGTAAAGGCAAAGACCAGCTGAATGCAAATGATAAAAACAACATA
>JBBQYA010000181.1:0-2477 GCA_038209155.1 Sphingobacteriales bacterium
CAAAATTTCTATTCTACAAAGTGTTTGCATTAGACGACAGGTACAGTTTTTTTGATGAGTCGGTTGCTTGGTTATCAATTATGAAGAATTACTCAGCTATGCAAATAGTCAACAATGAAATAGTAATGAGAAAAAATGAATCTGAAAAACAACTTTCTCTGGATTATCAAAAAACAACAAAATGTAAGCTAAACCAAGATATCGAATTAGATACTAGTCAATTTGCGATTTATGGGCGAATAAAAATTGAGTATAGTACCTGGGGGAAAATTCAAAGATTTTTATTTCAGCCTCCAAAACTCTATATTACTTTTACATTTGAAGATGGAAATTCAATAACGCATCGAGCAATAGTTACTGAACTCAATACTTTAGTTCTATTAAATAGATACATTGACAATACGGGAGACGCATTAGCTTTTTTAAAAACTGGCGGTTCCTTAAATAAAAAAGTATCAAAAGTACAAATTAGCACTTCTGAAAGTAATGGATTTAAAACAGAATTTACCCTAGAACTCAGCAAGCTGAATTTCAATAGTACAAAAATTAGTAAATACGAACCCGACAATTTGGAATTTCACATCACCAATAGAAATTTAATTGACAACGCAATTAATGTACCGAACAATAGCTTCCTTACAGAATCAATCAAATCAGACGCTAATTACGTCTATATTAATTCAGTTAACTTTTTGGATAGCCCGTATGGAGTATTAGGGGTCAAAAAATTCGATGTTTATCATCTTATAAAATCAGAGGCTAGTGTAAAGCCGTTGATTATTCCAGCTTACTCGTGTGATTATTCGAATATTTACAATGGAAGTAGTGATATTAAATCTCCCTTATTAGGAAGTAGAAAATTATATAGTCTCATTGCCAAGAAAGACTTACCAAAAGGGGATTTTTCGCTTAGTTATTTGGTAATTCATAAACAAACTGAAAAAAGTACTATTTACTTTAATACACAAAAGTATAAGATGTAAAAAATTAAGGTAAAGACATTTTTTGATTACTTATTTAAGTTGATATAAACTAAATATACTGTCTCGGCTTTGCCAATTGTTTATATTAAAGTATCGAATCCACTCTGGAATGGAAGATTTAATTCGTTTTAATTTAGATATATTTTTTATAAGAAATGCTTTATCATTAATCTCATCTATAAATAAATAGCTGTTAGGTCGTTTTCGCAGATCCTCTATATCAAACTGGGCATTTACATACATCATATTTGTTTGATTGTTTTTATAAAAATTATTTACCACATAACCACTTGCATATTTTCCCATTATTTGTTTGCCTCTAAATGTATAACCATCTAATGTATAAATATATGTCTTTTGATTTCGAGAGGATTGATAAATATACTCCATAATAACTACCGTCTTTTCTACAGGTTTGAGTGTACAAACTAACATAAATAAAATACCTATAATTATTAGAGCTATTTTAAATACTTTAAAATAGCTTAAACTAAAAGTCCTGTTTGATAAATAATATTCCAAATTAACTATAGCAAAATTAAAGGTTATCGGAAGTACTAATATAAGTGGGAAGAGGAATCTAATCTCCTTGTGACCAATGATTGTATGAAAACCAACAACAACCAAAGAAATCCAAGAAATTACATTTGTGGGATTATTTAAAATAAAGACTATAGTAACTAATATAATAAGTACAGCATAGAATGTCGAGATGGCCTGCGACAGTAAAATTGGATAATACCACCATGGAGAAACTCCAAATTGATTTAGTACCCCCTTAAATATTTGCGAATTTAAATAGTTATAAGGAGTAAAAACCCAAGTTTCGTAAAACCAAAAATCTATTAATATACCAATCCCAATTGCAGTTAAAAATCCAAAAATTAAGCACCCATACTTCCTCCACTCTAGTTTTGCAATAAATAAAGAGTACCATAAAAGTAATGGTGCTATTGCAAATGCTGTCTGAAATCTACAATAGAAAGCAATTCCTAGTAACAAACCTACAAAGTAAAGATCATGATAACTGTTTTCTTTATTACTTAATAAACATAATGCAATAAAAAAAATCGCTCCTGAACAACTTTCACTTGAAAATCTTACAAGAAGAAAAGGCATAAACCCCAATAAAATTGCTAACATCCACCCTCTAACTTGATGTTTGCTATCAATAAAGTTTTTTATAAGCAGGTTTAAAGCTGAAAAACTTAAAGCAGCAGAAATTAGTCTCAAAATAAAAGCCAGTAAAAATGGATTATACAATTGGATTTTAATTAAAATTGAACCAAATAAATAAGCTACAAAAGGTTGTATAGCTTGTCTGCTTATATTATTAAATTCCCATGCCAATTCACTTTCTGGGCTTAAGCCTAATTTATAATTTGCAAACTCTAAGATTTGATAGTGTTCATCTGGATTATAATACCCTACAGAAAACCAAGCTGCAGTTATTAAAATACAAACAAATAGAATTTTAGCATTTATAATTTTGTC
>JBBQYA010000182.1:0-2474 GCA_038209155.1 Sphingobacteriales bacterium
TGAATGAAGTTTAGTGTTCCAAATCCGCCACTTCTTTTAGCTGCAAACCTTTTTATTTTATAAAATTAAAATAAGCAAACACTATTTCTGCTATTCAACATTTGTAATATCGAATAAATAATCTTCCCTTTCAACATCCACAATCCCCACTCAAAAACCTAATAATAAATTTGTTACTTACACTCTTTGTCTTATTAACGTCAAACCAATAATATTTTTCTATTTTCGACTTCTCAACCAAAATTCAACACATGAAAATTAAAATCAAATTATTTTTTGTAGCCATAAGTTTCTTTGCCTTATTTGCTCCCAACTTCGCTAAAGCAGACGAAGGAATGTGGATTCCCATGTTGATCAATAAAAATTATGATCAAATGAAAAAGCTTGGTTTCAAGCTTACCGAGCAAGATATTTACGATATCAACAAAGCAAGTTTAAAAGATGCAATCGTTTCTTTAGATTTTTGTTCTGGCGAAATCGTCTCCAAAGATGGATTGATGCTCACCAATCACCATTGCGGTTATGGTTCTATTCAGTATCATAGTTCCGTAAAAAACGATTATTTAACCGATGGTTTCTGGGCTAAAAACAAATCAGAAGAACTACCATCTCCAGAAATGAATGCCTCAGTTTTGGTTCGGGTAGAAGATGTTACCGAGAAAATAAACGCAGAATTAGGTTCTTTAAATGCCACAGATCGTGCTACTAAACAAGCAGCTTTCTACAAAACCCTTACAGACGAAGCCATTAAAGGAACAGTTTATACAGCAAATATTAAAGACGTTTTCGGTGGAAACCAATTTTTAATGTTCGTTTATGAACGCTATACAGATGTTCGTTTAGTTGGAGCACCTCCATCTTCCATCGGTAAATTCGGTGGAGATACCGATAATTGGATGTGGCCACGTCACACTGGAGATTTCAGCATGTTCAGAATCTACATGTCGCCAGATGGAAAACCAGCAGCTTATTCCAAAGACAATGTACCCTACAAGCCAAAGAAATTTTTACCAATATCTCTGAAAGGAGTTAAAGAAGGTGATTTTGCAATGATTATGGGTTATCCAGGTCGTACAAATCGTTATGCTTTTTCTGGAGAATTAGAAAATGCAGTAGAAAAATCAAACCCCTCTCTTATAAAATTATTCGGCAAAAAACTTCAGATCATGAAAGCTGAAATGGACAAAAGCCCAGAAGTAAGAATCAAATTAGCAGCAGATTATGCTTCCTTAAGCAATTCATATAAATACTATCAAGGTCAAAATGAAGGATTAAAAAGATTAGATGTGGTAGGTTTTAAACGAAATGAGGAATCTAAATTCAATTCATTTACAGCTTCCAATGCAGATTTGAAATCTAAATATAGCACAGCAGTTTCTACTGCCAATAAAAATTTAAGCGATTACAAGGTAAATGTAGATAGAGCCTTATATGCAAGTCTTGCAGGTTTGGGTTCTACTGCCTCATTATATCCTACTTCTTTTAACAAACTTTTTAAAGCATTAGAAGACAATAAACCAGAAGATGTGAAAACAGAAACTGCGAAATTAAAAGAAGGAGTAGAGGAACACTTTAAAGATTACGATGTAAATACCGACAAAACTATTTTTTCCGAATTATTAAACATTTATTATACAGATATAAAATCAGATATGCGCCCAGCTTATTTAGATGAGATTGTAAATAAAAATAGAGCAAGCACCTCAGCAGATTCTTTTAATAAATATGGAAATGCTGCCTTTGCCAAAAGTATTTTTACTTCCAAAGATCGGATGAATGCTTTTTTAAATAATCCAACATTGAAACAATTAAAAGCAGATCCAATAATGATTTACAATCAAAAATTAACTGAATTTAGATCAAGTTATTCAAAAGTTAGTACAGAATATACTACTTCATTAGCGCAACAAAAGAAATTATATATCGCCGGATTAATGGAAATGAACAAAGGAAAAGCTATGTATCCCGATGCAAATTCCACCATGCGTTTGACGTATGGAACCGTTCGAGATTACTCTCCAAAAGATGCAGTAGAATATGAATATACCACTACTGGTAGAGGTATTTTAGAAAAAATGGATAATACCAACGAAGAATTTGTAGTTCCAAAAAGACTAGAAGAACTACTTCGTAAAAAAGATTTCGGGCAGTATGGAGAAAATGGAGAATTGGTAATTTCTTTCCTTACCGATAATGATATCACCGGCGGAAATTCTGGATCTGGAGTAGTAAACGGTAACGGAGAATTGATCGGCATTGCCTACGATGGAAACTGGGAAGCCATGACCGGAGATTTAGTTTACGACGAAGCATTGAAAAGAACCATCAGCGTTGACATCAGATATGTACTTTTTGTAATGGATAAATATGCAGATGCAGGATATCTTTTACAAGAAATGGATATCAGAAAATAAAATTTTATTTTTCTTAGTTTAAAATTAAAAAGCCTCCGATTTGGAGGCTTTTTTTATGAA
>JBBQYA010000183.1:0-2399 GCA_038209155.1 Sphingobacteriales bacterium
AATAGAAGACCAAAGATTTTTTGAGCATGGAGCCATTGATTTAAAAGGTATTTCAAGAGCTATATACCAAAATATCAAATCTGGAAAAATTGTTCAAGGTGGCAGTACTATTACACAGCAACTTGCACGAAATATTTTAAAGGACAATAGAAAAAATCTGTTTCGGAAAATTAAAGAAACGAATTTAGCTTTTGACTTAGAAAGCCAATACTCGAAAAACGAAATACTTGATTTGTATTTTAATAATGTTTTTTGGGGTAAAAAAAATTATGGCATTAGAACTGCAAGTTTAGAATACTTTTTAAAAGAACCCGAAAGGCTTAACACTAAAGAACAAATTGCCCTTTTGACACTATTGAGAGGCCCAAATTACTATATAAAAAATGAGCCACTATTTGAAAAACGTTGTGATTTAATAAGCCAAATTTTATACGACAGAAGTATTATTTCATCAAAGAAATATAGTAAGATAAAAAGGACAAACATCAATATCCAAAAGAATTCACTTGAAATTTTTAGAAATGCCACAATTCCGTTTATATCCTCTAATATAAATCCAAGCAAGAATCAAATTGCAACAACTCTATTAAATGAATTGCAACGTGAAGTAACAAAGTTTATCTCAAGCAGTAAATATCCAACAAGTATAATTGGAATAGCTGATGGGAAAATTATATGTGTTGGAAGTTCCAATGGAACGGATTATCCATTTACATTTAAATCAAATGTTGGTTCTACATTAAAACCATTTATTTATACACACTTACGAGAAAATGGAATAGATTCTTTGGAATGCTTCCCAACAATTACGGAATCATATATTAATTGGGATGTTCGGGAAGTACAGCCAATTGACAAAAAATTTCTAACTCTAAAGGAATCTCTGTTACTATCAAATAATAATGTATTTGTAAACGCTGTTCATAAATCGGGTATTGAAAAAACTATTTTATCATTAGCTCAGGTAACTAAAAAACCTGTTACTAATTTCGTTCCTGCAAGCATTCTTGGTGCAACGATTGAAGGACTTACATTGTTCGAATTAGTTCATGCATATCAAAATTATTTTATCAGTTCCCCATCAAATATCTATAAGCAAGAATGTTTATCACTCTTAAATCAAATTGCAATTGAAAAATTTAGCGGAGAATTTTCAAATTCATTCCTAAAAACAGGAACGACCAACTTCAATAAAGAACGATTTGCAATTGTAGGCTACGCCAATACGTTTTTCGGTTTTTTAAGGCAAGGAAATGAATTAGATGATTATTCAAAAGAAGGAGGGTTCATTTCTAATATAATGGGATTTCTAAAAAACATTAGTAAAAAAGTTTATAAATGGGAGTAAAATATGAATAATATGACATTTCCATTTGTACTTAGTGAGCACTCTGAATTATTAAAAAGTGTTTATCCGAATTCGGAGGATATAAAAAATGTATTTTCTAAATCAAGTGAAACCGAAAGACACGGTATTATTAGACTTTGGATAACCGAAGGTATTCCATTTGCATTCAAAGATAACCCATTATTATATGAAGAAATGAGAGCATTTATCTCCAATGGAGTTAACGTGAATCCAAAAGAAGTAACTTTGGTAGGCAGTGCAAGAATTGGATATTCTCTTAAAAAGAAAGTTTGGGGCAAGGCTTTTACAAACAAATCTGACTTAGATTTCACAATCGTTTCAAATGACTTGTATAAAAATTTAATTTCTGACTTTCAGAAATGGACAGGAGATTTTGCTTCAGGAAAAATAATTCCGAACAGTAAAAACCAAACTGAAAGATGGCTTGAAAGCATATTAACTATTAATGAAAATATTCCAAAAGGATATATCAATACCAAAGATTTATTTTCCCACCCTAATTATATTGTTGTTAAAAATTGCTACCGAACAATGACAAAATTGAAGGAAAGATTAGAGATAACTGAAAATTCGCCATCAATAGCAGATGCTTCTATTCGAGTTTATTCAAACTGGAAGACATGCACGAGACAGCTGGAAATAAATTTTAAAACGGCATTGGACTTATGGAAGAAATAGAACAATTGTTAAGTGGACTAAACAGCACTGGCTATAACAGGCGTTTGGCAAAAGTGGCGGTTCTGTGCTCCGCAGACACATTTGGGGTTAATCAAAGTTTGGTACTCCGCATCAACATTTGTGGTAAAAATCGCCACCTTCGCCAAGCGCCAAAACGTTGTGCGTCATTTTAACGACCACCAATAACCAAATGGAAAGACCAAACCTTGATAATAATATTTCGCTGACAGACTTTAAAGAATTTTATTGGCTTAAAGAAGAATTGGTAGAATTTTGTAAAAAAACAGGAATCTCTACTAGTGGAAGTAAGGTAGAACTAACTAACAAAATTCAGCATCATTTTTCGACAGGG
>JBBQYA010000184.1:0-2346 GCA_038209155.1 Sphingobacteriales bacterium
AAAGCCGAAATTAGGTTTCAGATAAAAACAATGTTTTGGGCGAATCCAAAATCCAACATTTTCCATTACAATTTGATTTTTTACAGAATGGATTTTGGTCGGGCTTTCCGCTGTATTTTTTTTGCGCAAAGATCCTTTTAATTTGATTTTTTAATAAAGCAAAAAAAGATGCCGCTTCAATCCCTTTCGCATAGGGTTAAGAAACAATAAAAGAAATTTAAAAAAGCTATTTTTATTGTATCAACGCATACCAAATGGGTAATAATCGTTCCTCTCTAATACTATTCCTGTTTTGTGTATCACAATTAAATTGTCGAAATCTATGGGTGCGGTGGTTTCGTTGGCAACAAATATGTACAAAAATCCGTCACGTTTGGCTTCTAAATTTTCTAAGGCTAATGAACTTAAGATACCCTTTTCTGTGGCAGCCAGTGAATTCGGTTTGACTGGATACATAAACTATTTTTTACAACACAAAATTGGTAAATTAATAAAATGATTCAAATTCTAATTCTTGTGGAACAGATAAAAATTTTCTAGCTTTTTGAAATTCTATTTTACTTAATGGCCCAATTCTTAATCCACTTTTCTTGTCAATTATCCAATAATAAATCTCATTTCTACCAAATTTATATGTAACTGTATCATCTTCATGAATAATATCATCAAATTTAGTCGGTTTTTGTTCAACCAAAATAAAATCAATATTATTTGAGTAATTTAAAATATCTGGGGGTATACCTTTTTTATTAGTATTTCGAGAAAACACTTCATTTAAACCTTTTCCTTCTTGATTTAGCCAATATCCACTGCCTAATTCTAAAGTTGAATCGCTTCCATTACAAGCACAAAATATTATTAAAACAGTAATTAGAAATTTTAATTTTATCATATAATTACTTTTGTAAATGTGAAACAGGTTTAACCCATTTTGAGCCAGTTAAATTTATATTAAAACTGTTTCCTTCGCCAGCAAAAGCACTACCAATCATAGTCTCAACAATTCTTGGCCAGTTTAATGTGTAATCGTTCATTTCTAATACAATGCCTGTTTTGTGTATCACAATTAAATTATCAAAATCTATGGGTGAGGTGGTTTCGTTTATTGCAAAAATCAAATATCTAACTAGTCATACAATTTAATCATCTGCCCATATTTTTGCTTCTTTATTGGCTAGTAAATATAAATTATTTTTGCGATCTAAGATTT
Source organism: Sphingobacteriales bacterium (assembly GCA_038209155.1). Classification (GTDB taxonomy): domain Bacteria; phylum Bacteroidota; class Bacteroidia; order Sphingobacteriales; family Sphingobacteriaceae; genus JBBQYA01. Next base: position 1,211 of record JBBQYA010000184.1, read on the forward strand.
TATAGTTTAAAGTGTCAATTCCTGAAATACTTGGAGAATAAATAATAAAACGCTCTAAGTCATAACCTGAATCAGACATATATATATCTGCTTTATAAAGATAAAAAGGATGTGAATTATTTACATCGCATCTTTGTAATTGATTTATATATAGATATTTAATAAGATTTATAAATTTTTGTCTATATTCTAATTTAATAAATGTTGGCCATAATATATTTTCAGTGTTTACACTATCAATATGACCTAAATTTAAAATTTTAAAGTTAGAGTTTATATATAAATAATCTTTATCAATGGCATATAGGTAATTACTTACATTAAATTTTTCTAATATTAAGTTAAGCTTTTTAATAGAATCTTCTATATTGGAGGAAACTTCATTAAATTTAATCGTATTCCTATCTTTGGGATTCGTGATCTTTCTACAAGATGAAACAATACTAATTATTAAAACCAAAAATAATATTTTATTTTTTATTGTATCCATTTCTTATAGTTTGAGAATCTTTTCTTTCGTCAAAAAAACCTCTAAAGTTAGAAAAGTCTGTAGTTTTTGATCCACTGAAGATTGAAAATGCGCCAGCACCAATTAACGCCTCAGTAAGTGATAATCCTATGGATGCTGCTCCTACACCATAACTGTAGTTTCCAAAATCATCTCCTGAAAAAGTATTGTTTTTATATAATCCTCCAGAATAAAATTGACTTTTTATATCACCTTTTGGATTAAAAAACTCCGTATTTCTACCACTATATTGTATTGCTCCAAATGCTGCAAATTTCATTATTATATTTGTTAAAAGATCAATTCTCAAAGCATTTATCGTGTTAGCAGTTGATCCAAATAAAGTTTCTGTTTGTAAAATTCGTTCGTTAAATGGTGAGGTTAAATCTGGCTTATCTTTATTTTTCTCTCCAGTAATTGTAGCCTCACCAATCATAAATCTATCTTGCTTAGATCCATCAGCAAATAAAAGTTCTAAATTTCCATCCTTATTAGTACTTGAGCCTTCATTACCGATATATTTACCCTCTTTACCACTTTGTTTAAAAGCTCTTTTAGAATTAATGGTTTTGTCATGCACTGCATCTCCATATTCATTAGTATACCAGCCTAACTCATCCAACATCCC
>JBBQYA010000185.1:0-2338 GCA_038209155.1 Sphingobacteriales bacterium
TCTTGTTTTAATCCTTCACGTGCCATTTCAAAGATATTCATCTTTGCTTCACCATGGGTTAGCTCAAGATACTTGCCTGTTTTACCATGAATGTATATTATCTCTCCGGTCTCAGTGATTATAACACAATTTGGTGAGTAACTTTGTAAAATAACTTTTTCACCTAACTGGGGAATATTTTTTACTTCGCTTATTTTCATACTAGTCTCATAATTTTTATCAAATGTTTTAGCAAGCGGAAAATCTATAAATGGTTGTACCGAGTAAATAGATTCTCTTCGTTTGTACAATTTCCATTTTTTATCCACCATTGAAAAAAGATCAACAAAACTGCCGATAGTTTCTGATGTACCAAGAAAAAGTATTCCGTTTGGCAATAAACTGTAATGGAAAATAGGAATAACTTTTTTCTGTAGTTCGGCATTAAAATAGATTAAAAGATTTCTGCAGGATATCAGGTCTAGTTTTGTAAATGGAGGATCTTTAACAACGCTTTGCGGAGCAAAAACAACCATCTCTCTAATTTCTTTTCGAATATTATAAATGCTGCCATCTGAAGTAAAGAAATGTTTCAAGCGTTCTTTTCCAACGTCTGATTCAATCCCTGAATATGAACCAATACGAGCAATATCTATTGCAGTCGAATCAATATCTGTTGCAAATATTTGCACATTAAAATTTTTCTTTACTGTAGTAATGCACTCGTGTAATAAAATTGCAATAGAATATGCTTCTTCGCCCGTTGAACAACCCGGGACCCAAATTCTTATTTTACTGTTTGCAGGTTTACTTTTAACTAAATCTGAAAGTATCTTCTTTAATTTCTCGAAGGATTCCGGATCTCTGAAAAAATTAGTTACGCCAATTAAAAATTCCTTAAACAATCTTTCAACTTCTGCAGGATTTTCCTGAAGGAGGCGGATGTAATTGGGAACACTATCCAACTGAGAAACATTCATTCTTCTTTCAACACGCCGTAAAATTGTATTTTGCTTATACATTGAAAAATCGTAGCCGGTTTGTGCTCTGAGTAGTATATAAATTTTTTGAAATGAATCAGGGATTTTACCATCGGTAATCGCTTGACCCAGTAAAACACCTTTAACTTTTTGGGAAGAATATTTTATCAAAATTTCCGGCATTTCTTCCGGTCGAAGAATATAGTCAACTAAGTTGGTCTTAATTGCGCTGGTTGGCATGCTGTCAAATTTTGATGACTTTGGTTCCTGTACCATTATCATTCCCAATTCATTCTTCACAGTTTTTAATCCTGCAGTTCCGTCGAATGCCATACCAGAGAGAATAATACAAATAGCTTTTTCACCTAAATCTTCGGCGAGTGATTTGAAGAAAAAATCAATTGGCAGATGTAATCCATGAATCTCAATTGGTTCAATTAGTTGAATTATTCCGTGAAGAATCGCTAAATCTCTATTAGCAGGAGCTACATATACATGATTAGGCTCTACTTTCATTCCGTCTTCAGCCTTAAATAATTTCATCTTAGTTGATTTTTGCAGAAGTTCAGGCATTATGCTAACATGATCCGGATCTAAATGAGTTACTACGATAAAAGCCATTCCGCTATCTTCAGGCATATTTTTGAAAAATCTTTCAAGAGCGTCTAAGCCTCCTGCAGAAGCGCCTAGACCCACTACATAAAATGATTTATCTGAGGATGGTTTTGCAACATCATTAATTTGCTTTTTTTGGACTTGAGATTTTCCAGGAATTGTTTTTTTCTTCATAGCTCTTTTCATATTTAAACTACGGTTTTCTAAAAATCTGAATTTATAGAATGAACCAAATGAGAAATAAAAACCGAACCAATTTACTAATCTGAGCGTTGCTCTATTAAAATAAAATCATTTTATAAGAAATTAAAAATATAATTTACTAAAATCAATTGGAAGCATAATCAAATTTAGTTGCTAAAGGTTAATTAATATTGATGATATAAAACTCGTTCATTAGATATCCTCTTTAGTGGGTTATCAAATGTGTCGATTCAGATCGATATAATCCGAACAATATTAAATGAATTCAAACTTTTTTGAAAAAACAAAAAATTATATCAAACTTCCGAATGCAATAAGACTTGAAATTATAATTAAGATACCTGCAATTTTATTTACCCATCTTAGTCCGTCTAAATCTAACTTATTTCTAAAAAGAATGGTACCCGAACTAAGTATTAGAAACCACAAACACGAACCAATAAAAACTCCTGCAACCAGAACAGATGCAGAAAAATATTTTAGCTCACTATCCAAACCGAGAGCAGCAAACACTGCGAGAAAAGCAAAAATTGTTACTGGATTTGTGAGCGTTAAAAAAA
>JBBQYA010000186.1:0-2313 GCA_038209155.1 Sphingobacteriales bacterium
TAGACTTAAGCTCCATCAATGGTGATTTCAAAGAAATGGAAAATTTAGATGCTACTTATGATGTGAAAAATAATAGGGCATTTTCAGGTTTGTAATTTGTTTCTTGAATTAGCTTATAAAAAACTAAAAGTTAATGGTAAAATCATTTTTTCTACACCCAATTACAATAAAATATATAATTATCCAAAAGGGAAATAAATCAATTGTTTCAGGTCGCTGCACTAATAAATATAAATTTTTTTAAACCTGAAAGTATTTTGAATATCATGAATTTAAAGATTGTTAAGAGAGAATACTAAAAATCACCTTATTTAAAGTTAAATAATGTTCGATGATATATCAATGTAATTAAAGCGTATTTTAATAAAATATTACGGTACGACTCAATATTTTTAAGTAACTAAGAAATAAATGAAAACAATACTCATAGCCCATAATTATAGTGAAGTGTCTTTTGCTTCTATGAGCTATCATTTGGCACATCATTTGGCGAATATAGGCAATAGAGTGATTTTTATTTCTCATCACCCTTATTTTTTAGAGGAGAAGGTACAATATAAAGGGAATGGTGAAATTATCGTTTGTTCTTGGCCTACGGCAAAAAGGCCTACTTCCATGAAAGATGTTATTTGGTACTCAAAACAGTATTTTAAATACAAGCCGGATGTGGTTATAGGACATTTTGTGGGAAGTAATATAACGGTGACTGTCTCAAAGATTTTATCTTTAGGAAAGGTAAAAACATTCGAATATTATCACACTTTAAGCACTCAGATACTAAAAGATTTAAATAAGATTACTTTGAGACAACGATTTTTTTTTGTTAGAAAAAAAATATTTTATAAGCTATTTTGTGATTGGGTGGTTTGTCCATCAGAAATGGCAAAAAATGATTTGAAATTTTTTCACGGCATTCAAAAAAGTATGGTATTATTAAATCCTATGGTGGACAGGTTTATCAATAAAGGAGTTCTTGTAAAAGATACTATTATTATTTCTTATCTAGGTAGATTAGATTCATCAAAAGGTGTACTAGATCTCATTTATGCCTTTGACCAATATAAAATTAGATTCCCAAGCTCAAAAATAATATTGAATATTGCTGGTTCGGGAAGTCAAGAAAATAAAATAAAAGATTTGTTGAGTAATAATGTTGCTGTACGATATTTTGGAGGATTATCTTATGAAAAAATTGACGCTTATTTAAATAAAAGTCATTACACTATAATTCCTTCAAAGGTTGATGCTTTCAACGTTGTAGGGATTGAATCCATGATGAATCAAACTCCTTTGTTGATTTCTAATACTACTGGTTTGGCCCATTACTTAACAGATGGAAAAGAATGTTATAAGTTTGACCCAACAATCGATGCTATGATCGCATTATTTAAGAAAGTAGAACAGAATAGTTCTTTTCGAGAACAAATGGGAATTGAAGCTAGAATTACTTTTTTAGATCAATTTAGTATGAAAAGATATAGCGAAGAATTCTCTCAAATAATATTGGCATAGTAAATAAGTGGCTAAATAAATAAATAAATAAATAAATAAATAAATAAATAAATAAATTTAAATTTTTAATAAAGTTCATGGTACATGAAAAAATCTGACATACTATATCTCAATTTAATTCTATTTCATGCTGGAATAGGTTTTTTGGTATATTTATTTCCTTTTGCTTCCAAAATATATGGTTATGCCATTTTTATTATAGGAACCTATTATGTAGTTAAAACACAAAATAAGAATAACGAAGCACTACTTGTTGCCGCATATGTAGTAGGTAGCGAAATATTTCTTAGAATGACTCATGGAAATCCTTTATATGAAATATCGAAATATGGAGTGATGGTTTTTGTTTTCATGGGGATGTACTTCAGTGGTTTCTCCAAAGGGGCAGCGCCTTATTGGATCTTTCTACTCCTTTTAATTCCTGGTGTAGTAATTTCTACTTTTGTGCTCGATTTTGATACCAATATCAAGAATGCAATTGCTTTTAATATATCTGGCCCTGTTTGTTTGGGAATAGCTTCTTTATATACTTTTAGGCGTAAGATTTCATTAGATCAGATGAATACTATCTTGTTAAGTATGGGACTTCCTATTGTGACTTGTATGGTGTATTTGATTTTTTACACCCCAAATATCCAAGATGTAATTACGAGTACAGAATCTAATTTTGAAACTTCGGGAGGTTTTGGCCCCAATCAGGTGGCCACATTTTTGGGCTTAGGAATGTTTATCTTTTTCTCGAGAACAATATTAGAATCCAAAACCAAATTCACCTTAGCGCTCAATTTACTTATTGCCATT
>JBBQYA010000187.1:0-2299 GCA_038209155.1 Sphingobacteriales bacterium
TATTAATTCTTCTAACTCATCTTGAAGGATTGTTTTGGTAATATCCCTAGTTTCGTATCGATAAACAACTTTCAATTTTGGAATATTTTGTTGGATAAAAGTAGTTAAGTAAATATTTTTTAGTCCAGATTCTACTTGGCTGGTTGCTTTACTAATGGTAATCTTATGAAATGAATTATTGGTTAAAGCATTTTTACACAATATTATGAATTCATTTTTTACGGTATTGGTGATTTTCATTTTATTTTATTTTTTTCATAAAAGTTTAAATTAAAAACAATTAAGTTTTAAAAATTATCTAGCAATTGTGATTTAGAAGTTTCTGTTTTTATAAAGTTTAGAATGATCCTAATTTTTAATTAATTTTTTGATCGCCTTTTGATTAGTAAAGTTTATCAAAATAAATCATTCATTTATATTGTTATTCTATTAAAAAAAAATGCCGGCTTATAAACCGGCATTTTCATTATAAAGTTTTTGGCTTCATCGGTGGCAAATCAAAAGCAATTGCCTCATGTTCAAAATGTCCATTGTGTGATCCATCGCAGAAGGGTTTGTTTTTTGATAAACCACATCTACAGATTGAGACAGCTTCTCGACCTTGTAAATTATAGACACTACCATCTTTATCGACGATCTCAATATCGCCTTGGATTAATAAACTTCCGTTGTTCTTAACCGTAATTTTAGTCTTAGTCATTTATTTTTTAATTAATTTATTTCTACTAATTTTTCCGTTTTCATCTATCAATGTTAAGACATAAATTCCATTTGCACGTTCAGATAAATCAATAAAAAATAATGATTCATTTTTAGTTTTGGTAAAATTAGTTTGTAATATATTTTTACCTAAAATATCTAAAACGCTAATTGTATAATTTCCAGAAGTTTTATTTTCAAGATTTAAAGTAAATACATTATTAGAAGGGTTGGGATAAACCAATATCAAATTTTCATTAGATAAAGAATTGATTCCAACAGTACTTTTTGTAGAAGCAGTATCAGCATTAGAATAATTGGAATTACCTATTAAACTAGAAAATGCTCTTATTTTATAGTTATATAAAGTTAAAGGAAGCAAATTAATATCGGTAAAGCTTGAAGAATTGCTTAATACAGAATCAACAATTACGAAAGATTGAGATAAACCTAATGCTCTTTCTATAATAAAAACTTCTTCGTTGGATGAGTTATCGTTCCAAGTCAAATTGATAGATGAAGAAGACAAGGCTGTTGCATTTAAACTACTTGGTATTGCAATACTATTTCCAAAAGTTAAGATACTTGCTATATTGGAAGATGCAGAATTACCGCCAGTATTAATTGCAGTAACTCTATAATAGTATATGGTATTTTCTAAAAGATTGGCGTCATTAAAAGTTTTTATACTTGCGGCAACAGTATCTAAAGCTACATAAGAATTAAATTGATTTAATGATCGTTCAACAATAAATCCCGTTTCATTATTTGAATTATCCGTCCAATCTAATTTTGATGTAGATGGAGTTAAAGCATTGGCTATTAATGCAGAAGGTGCAATTGGGGCATTTGGTAATGTGGTTCTGTTAACAGATGAAGAATTAGCAGAATTACCTCCAACATTGTAAGATTTTACTCGATAGAAATATCTGGTATTTGCTAAAAGAAAAGAATCTTCATAAATAAGAGTTCCTGCAATAACCGTATCAATTACCAAATAATTTCCAGCAGTTGCTCTTGAGCGTTCGATAATAAATCCTAATTCTGTTAATGAATTGTCTGTCCAAGAAATAGTAATTCTTGAACTAGAAATTACTATACCATTTAATGCACTTGGAGCGGCAGGTGCAGCTATTAAAGTTGTGAAAGATTGTACATCAGAATTTAAACCAAGGCCACATATATTACTTCCTCTTACTCTCCAAAAATATTTCGTGGAATTTAAGAGAGTAGGAGTTACTACATAATTAGTAATTGCTAAATTTGAAGTTGTTCTCACAATATTTGTAAATAAAGAATCAGTCGCAATCTCTAAAGTGTAGGTTGCGTTTCCAGCAGATGCAGTAAATGAAAGAGTTGGATTAATGTTTACATTCACTGCATTATTAGCAGGAGAAATGGTTGTGATTTGAGATGGAACACCCGCTGAAACATTTAATGTTAATAAAATACTATCAATAACAGATGCGCTAGTGCCTTTAATATAAAAAGAAAAATTTCCGGTTGCAGCTAAATTAGTACTAATAACACTTGCAATTATACTTGCAGGAGGTATTACAACAGGATTATTAAAATCTACGCTAATTCCTAAAGGTAAACC
>JBBQYA010000188.1:0-2189 GCA_038209155.1 Sphingobacteriales bacterium
AAATAGAGAAAACATTAAAAGAAGTACTTTTAAATTTAAAAGAACAGGAAGATTGGTTAAAGTTATATTTTAGCAAAAATAAATTAATTAGATCTTCTATGTTTTACAAATATACTTGGTATGGAATTCCAATAAACTAAATCAATTTAAAATGTTATGTAAAATCAAGACAATGTAGTTTTACTGTTCCTTTTAAAAACTAAACCTTATGACAAAAATTTGTTTATCAGTTTACCAATTTCAGATTAAAAAAATCTATTGCGTTTATTAATCAATTAAATTTTAATTTCAATCTAGCTTTCACAATTGAAAGTGGAGCCTACATGTTTGTAAATAAATTTGGTTCTATTATGCTATTAAATAAAACATTTTTAAAAAAAGAAATTGCTAATATCACAAGAATAACTGAGGTAATTGCCTCCTTATCTTTAGAAACCATACAATAAATAATAGATACGATACCAATAGATGTAAAAGCTGGTGATACTATTTCTGTCGAATGTCAAGTTCATAGATTTATATATCAAGAAAATTTTTATGATTTAGATGGTCATCTTTTAAATGTTTTCTTAATAAATCCAAATTTTAAAATGCTTAAATAGATTTTAATTCCATTTTCATTTTTAGAAGCTTTTAAAAATCTTTTGTTTTAATTATTTATATAGTTTTATCTATTTTATAAAAAAAACAAACCAGAAAACTGATCTATACTCAAAAATAATTTTAAGCATTATTACTTTTTGTTTAATCATCATTTCTGCAAAAGAAATAAATTTAATTCCTACAGCAAAAGCAGAATTAAATACAAATGTAAACCCATTGAATTATGGATTAGTTCCCATAAATCCAGATGGTACAATTGATGTAAATATAAAATCTACTACCTATAATCTGAAGGTAGAACTTGCTGATATAAACACCTACGATAAATTGAACGTGAGTATAGAAGATATTAATACTTCTGATAAGCTAAATGTGAAAATGAATAAATGATTGCAATTTCTAAATCTAAACGATTGAAAATTATTGACTTATTTTTTAATCATATTCATACCATTCCAAGAAATACCTTGGTCATTATAAACTTGATCTTTCATTTTCTTCTTTTTATCGTATTGTTTTGTTTTGGGAATGTTAGTCACATTCTCCAATTTAATTTTGTTAACGGCAAATATACCTTCCATGTAAATATTGGCAACTTCATTTGTTTTAAAAACATATTTTCTTTCTATTTTCATCGCAATATTATATTGTAAGTTTTTGGGATACCATCTACCATTTATAAATTGATAGTTTACATTTTGATACACTGTGGGATTTTCAATTCCATATCCGAGCATAAAAATAACTGGTTTTAGTAAAATGGGAATAACAAAGTCGCCATCATATTCCAGATTTACAATTGCATAGGTTTCAAAATCAATATAAATTTTTCCAACATACCTTACATGGTCGGATGTTCCTTTTGATTTGAATTTAATTACGATTAATTCTCTTCCTTGATAGCTAGAAGGTTCGTCGAATTCATATTTGAAATTTTTAAATTTATTTGTATCCAAAAAATCTTCTTTACTTTTTATAACATCTAAGTTTAACAAGTTTTCTGGTCCTCCCATCATATTGGTAAATTCAACCACTCCTGTTCCATTACTTCCTTTTTTAGCAGTATCAAGTTTTCCTTTTTCTTTTAGTTTTTGATTCTTTTCAATGAATTTTTCTTTCTTTTTATCTCGTTTAGCTTTCATAAATTGTAGCTGCTTTTTATCTGCCTGTTGATACAAAAGTAGTTGATGTTGTTTATCAGTAGTGTCTTGGTAGTTTGCGTAATAGCTCTTAAAAATACCCTCGTCTAAGTTGATGATTTCATTGTTTTCCAACATTCGATTTCTGTAATATGCTTCCGTTTCAAATGGTTTATCTGGATAATTAAATTTTGCCATTCTCATTGCAAATCGGATATAGTCTGTTGGACTAATAGGAGTTACAACTATTTCTTTTATTTGAAAAACAGAAGGTTTTAAATAGATAATTTGAAATTCTTTGATAGTTTTAATTGGAATTAAAGCAGATGTATATCCCAAATAATTGATAATTAGGGTATCATTTTTTGCATCTTCTGGAATATAAAAATCAAACCTTCCGTTTTCATTTGCAGTAGTTCCAATGAGTTTTTGTTTCAGAGAAACAGA
>JBBQYA010000189.1:0-2128 GCA_038209155.1 Sphingobacteriales bacterium
GTTGCATAAAAATAGTTTTTAAAATTTCCTTAATTATATTATTCTATTTCACTCACCTATTTATCATAACCCTTTTGGTACTCATGCTTCTGTTATTTCTATTAAGCCGAAGCAAGTAAATACCTGTGGCTAAATTTCCGGTGTTGAATTAATTAAATGAAATCGCTTTCCCAATTACTAATTACCTAAATAAAAAAAATAGCATTACTAATAATTGTTTCAGTTTGTAAAAAATAAAAAACAATATCGATTATTTACATCCAATTAGATCAAGAATTAAATAGGTTTTAAATAAATAATTGCTATTGGAAATTCATACCTACCTTAAAAAATATTTCTGATTTAGCTTCTAACATTTTATTTATATTTTAAAAAACAGAAAACGAAGTGGAAACTGGTAAATTCCCTATCAAATTATCAATGTTTTCGATAAATAGTAAAGGAGAATTCAAAAATTCTCCTTTAATTTACAACCATTATACTTCCTATGATTAAATAACAACAAACATGAAAAAAATATTATTATCATCCTTATTATTAATGCTTTCGTGTATAGTTTTTGGACAAGCAACTAAAAATAAAAAATACGAGGTTATCGAACTTGAAAGAGTAGGTGTCCCTTACACCAGAATCGACTTAAACGGAATTATAAAAACTACCGTTACGGGTATTGGAAGGATTGGATTTGAAGGACAAGACGGGTTTAATGGACTAGGGTTTTTGTACAACAATGTTCAATTGATGTTCGAAGGTGCATTGGTTTTAGGATTTGACTCTAATCTCTACTTAAGTAATGCCAGAAGCATCCAGATTCCAAGGAATGATTTCGTTGAAACTCTTGCACCTAATTTAACTACTTTACCAAAAATTGTTTCCAGATTTGAGAATAAACCAACTCTATCTCCACAGGTGGAGGTGATACATACTATGTTTTATGCTGCAAATTTCCCAGTAATGCAACATACCTATCAAATTATAAATAAAAGTGGAATTACTTATCCCAAATTTTATGCAAGCGTATTTTTTGATTTTGATATTAGAAAATCCACAGAAAACTTTGCGATTTGGAATGATACGTACCGAATGGGTGTAACTTATGTAGATAATGACATATTTCAAACAGATAGAATTGGGGTAAAACTTATATCTCAAGGAATCAATTCATTTGGACCACCATTATTCTACCCTACTTTTAATGGAGAATTTACATATACAAACCAAGATTATTATAAAATGCAAAAAAATGGTGTTGTAACATCTCTTGTAGGTGGATCTACTGGCAAAGATGTGCATTTTATGATCGGTAGAGGTCCAGGTGTTTTTGCTCCAAATGATACTGCCGTTTTATCATTTCTAATGATTCCAGCAGCAAATCAGTCAGAATTAATAAGTACAGCAGCCTTGTATGGCACTAATTCAATAATAAATCTAAAAAATGAATATGGTAATCCTATTGTAAGCTATCCCAATCCTGCTAAAGATGAACTAACATTCAAGCTAAAGTCTTTACCAACAGAAAATTTTATTTTTAAAGTAAATAATATGATAGGTGTTACCTTGATCAACACCTCTATTACTCCCCAAATGATTCAAGAGCAAAATTTATATACTGCAAATGTCTTTGACTTACCGTCTGGCATTTATTCTTTTAGTTTTAGCAATAGTAAAACAACTTATTTTGGAAAATTTGTAAAAGAATAGTTTTCGATTTTTTGAAACTTTAAATGCATTGTACAAATCTTCATAAAATTATTTATGATAATATCTGATTGTAAAATCTATATTTTAATGCCCAATTTATTTTTTGCAATATATTCCTGAACCATCTCTTCCAATGGCTTGTCTTCTGTTTTATCTATCTGAACTATATCTCCAGATTTCTTATTTACAGCAATTATATGATTGTCTTCGTAGAGTATTTCGAGCATGATTAATTTATATTAAGTTAATTAAAACAAAATTTAGCTCAATATTTAAATTCAAAAATAGTCCTTAATACTGTTCATTTTCATTCGGAAAATCTACACTTTTCACATCTCCAATATACTGCTTCACTGCTAAACCAATATCTTCGTAAAGATGCATGTATTGTCTAAGAAATCTCGGTTTGAAGCCGTTTGTTAAACCT
>JBBQYA010000190.1:0-2080 GCA_038209155.1 Sphingobacteriales bacterium
GTTTAAATAATGGATTAGATATAGGGAAATTGCAGATAGATTTTCAAGAGAAAACTATGTACTTAGTGCATGAAAATAGTTTTAATAAATGGACTATTAAATTATACTGAAAAGAAGAATATAATTTTTTGACCAATGAAAATATTTTTAATGTGAAAAGGAATAAAGTACAATTTAAGACATAGAGCGGATTAAAATAAAACCGATCCCATTTTTAAACTATATTTTACATTAGTTTTCCGTTTTATTTCGAATGAAAAATTATTACTTTCTTTACAATAAGCAACGATGTTTAGTTGAGAGCGTACCTTTTCTAAATATCAGTGTTATATAAAGGTTGGCAATTTTTAGAAACAGCCGACCTTTTTTTATGTTTAATATTTTAATAAATTTATTCTTTATTCAATGAAAGTCATGCTACGATCTATTATTGTATTTTGCTTGTTAGGAATAACCATTTACTCTTGTACAAGCGATAAAGCTGCCGAACCTAAACCAATTGTAATTGTTGACACTATCTTTTTTGCTAAAGATATTCAGCCAATATTAACCACAAGGTGCTACATGGGATCCGATGGAGATAACTTCTGCCACGGAGAATCTGGAAGCCCAAGTAGAAAATTTACGACTTATGAAGGTTTTACCAAACCCTATTTTATCGAAAGAATGAAGGATGCAATCAATCATAATTCTAGTGCATTGGCTATGCCTTGGCCAGTAGGATCCGCAAAAATTCCTGATGCTGAAATTAAAAAAATTGAAAATTGGATAGCTCAAGGGAAAATAAATAATTAATTTTTCCCTTTAAAATAAAATTTATAAATAAATTATTTATACCATGAAAACATTTACCTATTTAATATTATTTCTGTCATTTGCATTTTCTGCAAAAGCGCAAAATTTAGATTCTTTAATGGCTACAATGGGAAGCGAAACCTCAGTAAACATTCCAGTAACAGCTACTTTTAAAACAACTCGAGTAATACTATCCCATTCCAATGAGACCGTAAAAAAATATAATATGGACTTCAGAGTTGCTCACCGTTTTGGTGACTTTGCTGGCAAAAATGGTGGAATTGAAACTCTTTATGGTTTAGATAATGCATCCGACATTAGAATAGCATTTGAGTATGGAATATCTGATAAACTTACTTTCGGATTTGGAAGAAATAAAATAGAACAATTATTAGATTTCTATTTAAAATACAAACTAATACAACAAACTACTAATAATTCAGTACCAGTTTCTGTCACCCTATTTAGTACATCTGGCTTAAACCCCCGACGTGTTGAGACAGATATTTACGATAATTATGCACATCGTTTTTCTTATGTGACACAAGCTATTATCACCCGAAAATTCTCTCCTAATTTATCTTTACAAATCTCTCCAACTTGGTTGCACAGAAATTATGTTAATGATTTCAGAGATGAGAACGACAATTTTGCTTTAGGAATAGCAGGTAGATATAAGTTTACAAAACGATTTGCTTTTGTTGCCGATTATTATTTTGTACAATCAAATTTCAGACAGAATAAAACAAAAGATGTTTATTATAATCCATTAGGATTAGGAATAGAAATTGAAACTGGCGGACACGTTTTCTCTATTAATTTCACGAATGCAGAAGGCATCGTAGAAAACAATTTCATACCCGATACAAAATCATCTTGGCTCAACGGAGGCTTCCGTTTTGGATTTAATATTTCAAGAATGTTTACTTTGTATTCTCCGAAGGGTTGAATTGATCAATTATATAGACTAGTATTTTAAACGAAAAGAGGTTTTAGATAATAAAAGATTGATTTTATCAATTTATTAAAGTATTATTTTTATAAAACAATAGCTTATTTTAAATCATAATCTTTTGTAAAAAGCTAAGCTGAATTAAATTTAAAATCTGAGGATTGGTTTCGGGGAGAAATGTATAAATTTTGAGGAAGTTAGTTGATCAATTAAAAAAATTAGTTTCTTTTAAGTTACTTTGTTTTTTCTTTATAATGACACTTAATGATCTTACTATAGTTGTTTGCTGCAATAAAAAAGATTTCTTCTTTGCAAGAATATGTATTGCCAGTA
>JBBQYA010000191.1:0-2053 GCA_038209155.1 Sphingobacteriales bacterium
ACAGGGGGTTTAATCTTGCTGTGAATAATATTTCTTAATTTATTATTCAGTAATTTAAGGCCAAAAAACTAATTAGATTTTAAATGATTTATAAATTTATATTGCCTCAGGAGTTTTTCTGTTCTAAGCATATTTAAAACAATCATACGTATTAATAATCAAAAATCCAATCGGTCTATCGGGCTTTTTATTTGTTCAAATCCCTTGGTAGTAATATGGGTATAAATTTCAGTGGTTTTGCTTGACGAGTGCCCTAATAAACTTTGTATATATCTCAAATCTGTACCATTTTCTAATAAATGAGTTGCAAAACTATGTCGTAAAGTATGCATACTCACTTTTTTCTTAATTCTAGCTAGTTGAACCGCGTTTTTAAACACCATTTGTACACTTCTTATACTATATTTGTCATTGTTTTGCCCTTCAAATAGCCATTCTTTGGGTTTATAAGCGATGAAATAGTTTCTTAATACATTCAAAGTTTTAACTGCCAAAACTGTATATCTATCTTTTTTACCCTTCGATTGCGATATTCTTATCTGCATTCTGTCTGAATCTATATCTTTTATTTTTAGATTTAAAAGCTCGCTTACCCGCAATCCAGCCGAATAAGTTACCATCAACATCGCTTTGTGTTTCTGATTAATAACCATTTTTAAAATAGAAGCTACTTCCTGTTCGCTTAAGACCACAGGCAATGTTTTTTCTACTAAAGGTCTTTCCAAAAAATAAAATTTTCGTTGTCCGCCCAATACTCGTTCATAATAAAATTTAATAGCATTGATAGCCTGATTCTGATACGAGGCCGATACTTTTCGCTCTGTAACTAAGTGCCTAGTATATGCAATAATCATAGGCTCGTCTATTAATTTTATGTCAAATTTGTGGTAATAATTTACAAATTCTTCAAACGAATTAGTATATGTTTTAAAGGTGTTTTCACTGTATCTCAACTCTTTAAGTTTATTCATAAATTCTTCTGGACAACGCTTATAATTGGGAATATCAAAAGGAGTGATTCGAGCTATTTTTTCGAACGCTTGAGATTCCTCCTCCATTTTAAAAACTAAATTTTCATCAGCACTTAGCTGTTTTATGGAAGCCAAATATTGCTCTGAATAGGGAATTGTCCACCACTTATTTTTTGCATCCCAACTGTGGTAAGGAATAGATTTAATAGCTTTAGTCAATGCTTTATTAAACCCCGCTATTAATTTAAGCCTACCAGTGGCAGTTTTTATACATAAGAATTCATTTTGTGCAATAGTAAAGGTTGAATTTTTCGAAGTCACTTCATGCGTATCGTGCAAAACCAAACTGTGAATCCTATCTTTAAAATATTCCTTTATCAATTCCAAATTTCCAGGATAGTTAGGCAAAATCCAGCAAAAATTATTCTTGTCCCATTTGCTAAATTTTATATTATTCAAAAATTTTATGTCTATTACATTTTTTGGTAGGTATAAATAAATTCGTCTCCCAACAACTTCAATTTTAATTTTATTGCGGTCATATTTAATCAGCTTTTTATCTTCCGTATGTTTTTCTTCTACTATTATAATTGATTTCGCTATACTAATATCAGCTATTGATATGGCTTTTTCATTTTTATCAAATTCAAGTTCAGGAAATAAGGCTCTTAGTTGATTAAATGCCAATTTGGTATAAGGAATATGCCATGCACCATGCGTCTTACTCCATTTACAATCAACTATCTGCCGAATAGTATTGGCAATTTGTTGATTAAATGGAAAATCGATCTTAATTCGCAAAGATTCTTGGTGAGTAATTTTAGAAACTTTCATATTATAGAATAATAGTTCGCAAACATATTTTATAGGTTGAGTTTGCGAAAGTTTTACAAAACAAATTCTACTATTATAACTAAAAATAAACCAAAATCCTTGAGTAAAAATTATCCAATAATCAAATTCTACACCATTCAAAAATACAGGAAACTAAATTTAATTGAAATCGCAACTAATAGTTCGCAAACATATCGTATAGGTTGTGTTTGCGCAAGTTTTACAAAATAAACTCTACTATTATAGCT
>JBBQYA010000192.1:0-2033 GCA_038209155.1 Sphingobacteriales bacterium
CCATTTATGTATCGCTCCAGTTAATGCCGGTTGATAGTTAAATGGTACATTACTACCGTTCGATTTTAAATTAATAGTTATTCGCATTTTAATTCATTCTTATTTTTAGTAAGCTTTTTCATTTATTTATTCATCCACAACACAAATCTCTAAGCCCTGACTTTCAACTAATGACAGTCGAAAAATTATTTTTCTTTTCCTCTAAAAAACCTAAAAATTCTTTAGGTTCTAAAACTGTAATCTCGCCTAATAAACCCAAAACAAACCTCCCAATACCATGATAATTTGCCACTGGTAAACTTAGTATATAGCCTTTTTCCTTTTTATGAATATATGGTATGCTTAAAGGAAATTCTTCTATTAATAAATTATAAGCTTTTAATGATAAAATTGCCTCTACTGTTCCAATTGCTTTTTCAGAAGACATTCTGAAAGCATCGCAAAAGGGAATAATATGTTTTTCTTGATATGCCCAAAGAGATTGAGTTATGTCTACATTTTCCATTCTTGCTAAGCGAAATTGTTTGCATTGTTTATCTGCTGTATCAAAACACCAAATGGCAGCATGTTCATCCAGAAACGCAAAAGGTTCTACTTTTCGATTACTTATATTATCACTATTAGAAGAACGGTAAGCAATAATTGCTAACTGCTTTTTATCTTCTATTGCTTTCGTAATTTTACTAATGATTTCTATTCTACTATTTTGCTTAGCCGCAGCAAGATTTTTAAAATCATATAGTGTATGAAGCTTATTTATTAATTTTTCTTTTACAGGAGATGATTTTTCGAGTAAGGATAAAGTTTGGTAAAGTATATAAGCCTCCTCTTCCGAGAAATGAAAAAGTTTATTCAATTCCTTTACATTTTTATCTTCTTTTTTTAAATTGTACAAACCTCCGTTTCTATTAATAATAAAGCCAGCCTCTTCAAAAGTATCTAAGTATCGGTAAAGTGTACTTTCCGACATTTCAAAACGATCTTTTAATTCGTCCATAGAATAAGTTTTTACGCTATTAAGCATCATCAACAATCTTAACAACCTACTCATCTTGGATTGACTCATTTTTATTTTTTTTAAGATTTGATCTTATTTAATTTAAATTTTACCCACACACCCAAAGCCTACTCCATTATACTGCCCTAAACCAGCACATAAAGCCATATTTATTACATCTGCTTCTGCATTTATGTTGATTGTGAATCCAATAAATCCTTTAACTTTTGTTTCTTCAGGAGTTCCTGCTTTTACTGTTACCAGTTTTGATTTTAATTGAGTTGGAAAAAGACTCAATCCTATTTCAAATTCAAATATTCTATCTGGATAAACTGTTAAAAGTTTATCATTTAAGTTGTTTTTTAATATAGGTAGGAAATCTGAATCAATAGGAGATAGGTAATCGTAATTACCACGATCATTTTTTTTTCCAACACAAATTGGAGATAGTAATTTTAATGTATGATTTTCCTTACTTTTAAAATCTAAATCTGCAATTGCAATTATTTGTTCAACTTGAAAATCTGATTGAGCACTATGATCTCCAATACTAATCCTTTGATTAGAAAATACACCCTTTATTAAATTCTCCGCAAATTCTGGTGTATGACAACCTAGTATGAAACCTGTTTTAGAATCTTTTAATAACAAACTTGTTCTGTCTGCATTAAAATTTCCTTTTAAGTTAGAATAAGAAAAAAGCTTAAACTGCTTAGAGTGATCGTTTTTAGTATATCCTTTTTGATGTAAAAAATTCGCATACTCTTCATCCGCCTCCCCTAATTTCTTATACACCACCGCTGATAGAGCATATTGATAGTTAAAAGGTAATTTAACTGTTTTATCTAAAGGGATTAGAACCAGCTCAAATCTCATAATTTGTAAGAAATAGGTAAGGGTAAATTTTTGCTTAAGAAACAAAATAATAATCACAATGCCATGCGTATATATGCGCAAAATTTAAAAGACTTTTCCACAGCAGGAAGCAGATAAAAAGTAAATTCCTGCTTAGTTCTCTTGCCTAAATTATTTCGAT
>JBBQYA010000193.1:0-1927 GCA_038209155.1 Sphingobacteriales bacterium
TACAAGTCTTTGATATAGAATTTCTTCAAACGGTATAGTTTCCTTTATATAATATGCTATGTATTTTTCTCCTGTTTCACCGTGAACTTCAGTTTTTACCTCTAAATATTTTTTATCTACAAAAAATACCCATTTGTTGTAATTTTTTAACGAATCTCTATCTTCTTTTAATAACTTTTCTGCAACGGAATAATGAGATAGGTATTTATTACGTGAACCTCTACTATGTGGAAATCTTTTTTTAGCTTCATTGTACCACCAATTACCACCATTATTATGAATCATATATCCATTTATTTCACTGTAATTTTCGCCCCTGCAATTAGTTTGAAAACTTATTTTGCCTAACGTGTCTGGCTTGAAGTTGTCAATACAAGCATCAGTGACAAAAGCAACATTAACGCTTTCATTTTGAGAAAAACAGCTTAAAAAAAATAAATTTAAAATTAGGACTATCAATTTGTGTTTCATTTTTATATAATTGATTTTTAAAGGTATAGTGGAATGCCCAAATATAATTCTTGGGTGGGTATAGCCGTGAACTCCTGACAGCACGGGAAAAAATTATAAGGAACGTCTTTTAGTTACAAACTAAAGACAGCTATAAAATTGCTTCGCAAACTACCGATAGCTAGGGAACCTTATCCAATTTATATTTAGTTTTTATTTCGTTTTCAATTTCATAGATTTTACCCGATTATTCATTGAATGGATCAAATTTTTCAACAGATTTATCGTAATTATAAAACAGAGAAGTTTTAAATGTGCTTAAAATAGTATCTAGTTTAATAAGTTTAAATTTCGATTCTCTATCTAATATTTCATAGGTTTTTACGATAACAACGGTATTTTTATTAAAATACTTACTATTTTCATCTTTCCTTTGTAGGGGAGATACATTCGAATATAAAAATTGCTTTATTTTAAAATCAGTTAATACTTTTGTCTTAAATACTGTGTCTAATCTTGCTCCTGGATAGTCGATCTTATATATAGAAATTTTATCTTTCAAGATTCCATTTTTATCATGAATTGATAAATAATACCCCTCATAATCATCTTTGTTTTTACTAAATACAATTAAAGTAGAACTTTTAAGATTCATTTTTCTGTACAACGAAAAACTGTAGTTGTGTTTTATTTCTCCTACATAGGCATCTAAATCTGGATTAAACACTTTTTCTATATACTCTAAATCCTTCTTTTGAGTAGAATTTAAAATGAATTTTAATGATTGAAAATCTGTTAATTCAATTTCATTTTTTAAATCTAAAGCATCACTTTTATAAATATTGGTACTAAATGGCAATTCCATCTCTTTTACTTTTGATATGAGAGTTTTAAATGAATCTTGTGAAAATCCTATTTGTACTGTCATGACAATTATAGATAAAACCATAGTTAATCTTTTCATAAACTATTTAATTTTGTTTGTTCTTATTTCAGTTATTGTATATTTTTTGTTAAAGTACTCACCTGAAATAAACTTTGAAGTTTTGTCAACATAAAGCTTATTGGATTTTGAAGTTGCTTCAGATTTATTATCGATTGTTCTACCAACATCTATAAAATAAAAAAAATCCTTCTTTACATTGTCATCGAAACCTCTACCAACAAGTAAAATATAATGGAAACTTCTGTTACACGGAGAATTAATGTATCCAGGCAATTTCTTCTTACTATATTGAACCCCAACCATGATAGGCTTCCCTCCTTTTTCTGCATTTTTGATTGTATTATTCAGTATATTCAAACCTCTGTCAAAATCTTCAGTAGAAATTAAAGTATTTATTTGAAGTAGACAAAAATAGTTTTAAGATTACAACGGATTATAATACATTTGAATATACAATCACTGAAATTCGAAAGTTAAAATAAATGAAAGGTAAAGTTTTGATATTTATAGTTTTGCGGACATTAATTTCTG
>JBBQYA010000194.1:0-1871 GCA_038209155.1 Sphingobacteriales bacterium
CGGCCTCGGAGGCAATGTCATCAAGCTAAGAATACACAAAATGGAAAATAAATATTTTCTAAAAATCAAAAAAAACACTTGACATTTTCAAAACGCCCTAATAATCGATTTGAGTACCTACTTCCGGGTATATCTTGTAAATTATTGGGGTGTCTTTAATGAAAACAAAAAGAAATTTTTTTTCAGAAGGAATTAGAATAACAGATGAACTTGTAAATGATATAATATTTATGTGTGAAACAAGAATTAAAGAAACATATTTCACAAGAATAGGAAATAATAAAATGACTTTTAAAAGTATTGTAGTTTTCATATTGAATTTTGTAAAAAGGAGCCTTCAGCTAGAATTAGATGATTTTTTCAATAATATAAATGGCACAAACTTTGATGTTACAAAGCAAGCTTTTTCAGAGGCTAGACAAAAAATATCACCAACTGCTTTTATAAAAATGTCTGATGAAATAATCAAATGGTTTTATAAAGATACTGACTTTAACAGGTATAAAGGCTATAGATTATTAAGTATTGATGGAACAATTTTAGAAATAAATAATAGTGAAAATTTAAGGGATAAATTTGGATATATTGAGAATCAAAGCATTAAAGTTGCTCGTGCTAAAGCAACAGGGCTATACGATGTTGAAAATGATATGATCTTAACTTCAGTAATAGGTAAGTATAAAGCAGGCGAGAGAGTGCAGGCAGAGGGATTAATAAACAAATTAGAGGAGATAGGTTTTTCAAATGATCTTATTCTATTTGATAGAGGCTATCCATCAAGAGATTTTATTTTATTTATAGAAAGTAAAAAAATACATTATCTTATGCGTGTGTCTAGTGCTTTCTTAAAAGATGTAGTTAATGCACCTAACGCTGACCAAATAGTTGAAGTGAAGTATAAGGGTAAAATCATAAAAATGAGGGTTCTTAAATTTCAATTAGATTCAGAAACAACAGAAATTTTAATAACAAATATATTTGATGAAAGCTTTAGTGTAGCTGACTTTAAGGTGCTTTATTTTAAGCGCTGGGGAATAGAAGTAAAATATAATGAATTAAAAAACAGGCTTCAAATAGAGAATTTTAGCGGAGAAACACTAATTGCAATAGAGCAAGATTTCTATGCAACGATGTATTTATCAAACATGGTTTCACTTGCAAAAATGGATGCCAATGCAATAATTATGGAGAAAAATAATGATAAAGATTTAAAGTACGAGTATAAAGTTAACACCAATATTCTCATAGGTAAGCTGAAAAATTCATTAGTTTCTATGCTTTTAGAACAACGTCCTAGAAAACGGTCGAAAATATTAAGCAAAATTATGAAAGAAATATCCCGTAATATAATCCCTATTCGTCCAGAAAGAAAATTTCCAAGAAGAATGACTGTAAGAGCTAATAAATATTCTTTAAATAAGAAAAGGGCATTGTAAAAAGCATAAAACTTGTATATTGATAATTTATTATTTTACTTAAAATGAAAGTTTGCCATATTGTTAATTTAAAATATGGTCAGGCCTATTAAGGTTTTTCAAAAATAGTAAAGATTGAAAGAATAGATACTTTGCTAAGTCAAAACATATTAATTATAGGTTTTCTCATAAATTTTATATATAAGACTGATCATATTTATGTTTTTATATAGCTTTTAACATTTTGGCTTTGAATTGTATTTTTTTTGCAGACTATCTTGATGACATTGCCCCCGGGGGTCATGAACAATTTGTGAACACAAATTGTTTTATTCCTCTTATCATCAGTTATTTGACGGGAATAAAGATTAAAGTGCTAAATTAGAAAAGTTCTTTGTTTTTTGAAATAGCTCCTTTAACATTATTCACTGGTTTTCGATATGTATCTAAAATACC
>JBBQYA010000195.1:0-1836 GCA_038209155.1 Sphingobacteriales bacterium
AAATAAAGAAATACCCACCCTCATTCCAACGATGATGGCTAACTCAGCCAATCACCATAACACACAAAACCTTTAAAAACTACATAGAAAAAATTTGATGGTCGCCAGGGATGTCCTCCAAAAGGTGGATAAATAGTGCAAACCAGACTTCATGCTGGGTCGTTCCGACCACATGAAGTCCTATTTGTTAGTGGCAGTTTTTTTCGGTTTCTATATTCCAACTGGTAAATTTTCGTCATTTTTGGGAAATAATTTACTGAAAGTTTCAAGTTTTAAGTCCTCCGTGTAAAAATCTTTTGCTTTTTTGTTAAAAACTTCATATCTGTTCAATGTCAATTAGAAGTTTCGCTGAAATTTCCTTTTTTATATCATCATCATTTCGTGGTAGGTCAAAAACATTTACTACTAACCTTTTATTTTTATTGTTTTCAAAACCGTGTTTGATTACATCGTTAATATGTCCGTCTAAAAAACCATATCCTGAACAAATTACAAGTTCTGCCTTAATACAATGAATTCTAAACTCATAGAAGTAGAATAAATATGGGTCGTAAGATTGTAGTTTATTACTTATTCCAAAAATTATTGCTAAATCCTCTGGACTTATTTCTCCATTGAATTGTGTAAGTTGTTCTTCTTTCTTTTTCTTCCAATCTATCGAACCGTGAAGTTTATACAAATAATAATCGCTTTGTGTATTTGCATAATCATAGCGTTTAGAATTCCACTTATCAAATTCGTCAAAACCACATTCAATTTTTTCATCTTTTAAGTTTTGCTCAACGCATTTGTCATAGTTTAAGGTAAAAATCTTTAAAGAGTTTCCGTCATATTCTTTTTTAAAATCAATAAGTCTTTTAAAATAGTTTGAGTTCTCTATCCAATTCGTTGGCATTAACCAATCGCCTCGTAATGATTTTAAAATTCTTTCACGGAAATTAGTAGCTAAATGTTTTGTATTTTCTTCTGAAATAAAAGGTTGTAAATTTTTTTCCCAACTTCCAACAAATGAATAAATATCCAATTTTTTATCTTTTATGGATATAATTATGTTTAAAAAACTTACTAAACTTTCAATATTAAAATTCACCTCATTAACAGATATTCCTTTGTACAATTGCTTTTGAAAATATACACTTTTTAGGTAGTTATAAAGTTCTGCAAATTTTCTCCATTCATAATCAGTTTTTAATTGGT
The DNA here is from genome assembly GCA_038209155.1 of Sphingobacteriales bacterium. Classification (GTDB taxonomy): domain Bacteria; phylum Bacteroidota; class Bacteroidia; order Sphingobacteriales; family Sphingobacteriaceae; genus JBBQYA01. Next base: position 1,198 of record JBBQYA010000195.1, read on the forward strand.
TTTCTATGTCAGTAATTATTTGGTTGGAATTTTTTATGCCTGCATCGCAACTTGTACCTGCACCTAAAAGTACAAGAATTTCATCTTCTTTAAAATTTCTCATAAGAACCAAGGTTTTAAGTTGTCAATGTGGATATTATCATATCCATTCTCCTCAAATTTTGTGAGGAATTCAGAAATTTTTTGACAGTAAAAAATTGAAACAGGTAATTGTTTCGCTTTAAAGCCTCGCCAATTAGCTCCCGAAAGATTTATACAGTCTTGCAAAAGTTTATTTCGGAAGTTTATATTTTTTAAGTTTTCCATATTATTTGAATACCAAAAATTAATGTAAATTGGACTTCCAATTGGTTTTGTAAAAGCCGAATTATTAAACTGTAAGCCTTCAAACCAAACTAAATATTCAAATTCTGAAATGGAAACGCAACTGCTTTCGTATGGAACTAATGAATTCTTTGAAAAATCGTAACCAAAATATTTATGCTTATCGTTTATAATTCAGACTTCTTTAAAAGCGGTTTTTTAATTGGACATTTTATCGAACCTCAAAAGTTTACCATTTATGCGGCAATCTAAATTGTTCATATAGCGCAAGAGTTGTATTTGCGATGATTTATATCTTGGCGTTTGGTTTAGTTC
>JBBQYA010000196.1:0-1820 GCA_038209155.1 Sphingobacteriales bacterium
CCCCAAAAACCCAAAAACCCCAAAACCCACATAATTAAATTATTAATGTAACAAATTTTAAATAATTTATTTTTAAAATTGAAATAAATAAAAAAACAATGGATAATTACTGCAAAAAAAAGTAAAAAAAGTTTTTTTTTATTATTAGTAGCTCATTCGTTTATGATTACAATTAATTATTTAAAAAGATTAGTTGTTAGAATAGGACGATTTTCTATTTCTTTTAATCCAAACCACAAAGCATCTTTATAATGCATCACTTCTTTGGTGGCTGGATTGTCATTTTTTTCTCAGCAATTGATGCTATGAATAGTTCATCTTATGTTGTAATTAAATTGTCAATTGCTTAACTGGCTTGTGCTTCCTTCATATTGATTTTATCTATAAACAAAGTTGGGTTGGTTAAATTTGTAATTGCTCTATTAAGTCCGAATAATTCATTTTAATGCCTTTATAGCTTTCATTATTTTTTTCTGCCTTTGCTAAGTATGAAAAATGTAGGTTGCAATATTGGCTTAAAAAGGGTCTTGTTTTTTCTTGCTAAGAAGCTTTCTTGTAATTTGGTTTCCAATCTTTGTTTTAAGTCCAGATGTTCCACAAAAGCATCCACAAAACGAACCGGATTGTCTTTTTCAATTACCTCTTCTAAACTCCCCATGCTGATCTGAAACCTGTCTATATCTACTAAATATGCCATTTTATACCGCTTGTTTGTTCTTTAAAAATAAACATTTCTAGGGATATTCGCACGAACTATTATTTTATATTTACAAAATGTTTGAGAGAGTTTTTTCACAGACTGCCGTTGGCGGAGATTTCCGAAAACTGCAGATTAACGACATCTAACATTTACATATGAAAAATGGAAAAATCTACATTTGAAAAGCATCCATCAAAACTTTTAAATGATTTATATTTAAAAAAGAACTATCAAGGCGCAAATCCGATATACGCTAAAGTTTTATTTGTAGGCAGCGATCCGAATTGGGCGATTAATGTCGAGACCCAAGAAATGTTTAATTCAGTTTCCGAATATTTAAACGACGGAATAACTTTTTGGAAAGAAAATAATATTCATCACCCATTTTTGTTGCCAAATTATAAAGGCGACGGAAAACGATATCACAGAATTTTTTCTAAGTTAAAAATTGAAAGTCGCTTTTCAAGTAATATTTCATTTGTGGAACTTGTTGGTTTTCCTACAACTGGAATGGCAAAAACAAATAATAAAATTTATAGAGAATTTCTTCTGTTAGAATCGAATAGAAATAACTTGCTCGAATTAGATAAATTGTTAAATCATTCAGACAAAAAAATATTCATTGCTTGGGGATTGATGGACGACTTTAAATTTTTATATAACAAAACTGGACTATTCAAGAAATTTGCCGAGTTACTTAAGAGTGAAATGAATATTAATGATTTGAATCAATCGGACAATATTTATATTCACAGGCATTTTTCAGATGCGATTAGTAACGTTACATTAGAAAAAATGCAAAATGAATTACGCATATTTTTAGAATGAAACCATTGATTTCACAGCCGCAAACTGCTTGGGAGTTTTACATTGGCGGTTATCAACCAGCACAAAAATGGCTCAAAGACCGCAAAGAAAGAAAGTTAGAGTTTGATGATATTTTACATTATCAGAAAATTATTGTTGCACTATCAGAGACGCACAGATTAATGAAAGAAATTGACAAAATAATCATAGAATAATAAAAAGATTCACTCTATAAACCAAAAATCTCAATTCCAAATTACCTATGACATTGAAAAAAACAAAACAAATTATTTTCATCGCCTTGCTCCTATTG
>JBBQYA010000197.1:0-1800 GCA_038209155.1 Sphingobacteriales bacterium
TCTGTTGCTTTCATTTTTGATACTCCAAAGGCAATTAATTGCTGAAGGGTTATTGAAGCTACTGGTTTAGATTCAAGTTTACTAATATCTTCTTTTTTCTTATCCTGTTCTTTAGGTGTATCTATTAATTGAATTAAAGCTGCATTTCTATACGTAATTTCATTCGTATCTCTTTTTTTCAAATAAGCAACGGAAATTTAAATTAAAACCTTTCTTTCCACTTTCTGAATTTACAACTCTCTTACTGTGTTGCTAAACCGCGTTGAATATAATCTTTTTGAACACCAATGCCTTTTAAAACGTCTATTATTTTTTGACATAGTTACAATTTACTAGGTTCTAATCTATTCCTGTTGCACCCACACAAACTTTTTCCCATCCCAATATATTATACCACCACCACAGTGTTCCATTTCATGAATATAAACTGCATCATTCGGCAGCACTATTTTGTCTTGCTCAGTGGCTGGTTCTGTTATAATGTTTCCAGTACTATCAACATTATTAAAAGTAGTGTCGCCTTTGGAAACTAACTCAAAAATACCTGCCCAAAAAATATCATCTATATCAAATAAAATTTCACCCATAAACAGTTGCTTTCTTTCACCGCTGGCAAGTAAATACCTAAGACCATACTTTTTATTGTTTAAATTTTCGGTCAATTGAACAGTATCTTTTAGCATATCACCATCAAAGTCCCCTAAAATGAAATTGGGCTTATGCATCGAGGAGAGGATAATAGAGTCTTTCGAAGCTTTCCGAACTTCGGAATTTTTCTTAGTTAGAATAGATTTATTTTCTTTACTACTGCAAGCACAAAAAATAAAAAGTAGCAAGGTGACAATTATTTCTTTGAAGTTAGGTATTGAGTAGTTTTGAAGATGTAGATGATCATTATGATTTTCGTCTGGTTTAGAATGGTTTAGGAGCTTTCCATTGTACTTAAATGAGAGCATACTTTTCCACCCAAATTTATACAGCGCATCGTTAAATAGATTTTGTCTTTCCTCATCCATTCCAGACCAACCACATGGATCTTCATGCTCACCTTCCAGATTAAGATGTACATTTTTACCAGATTTATCTTTCCGTAAATATCTCATATCTCCATTTATGCCATTTTTGTGGGATGAACTTCCTCCTACACTCTCTCCTTTGGAATTACTGAACCCATTTGATGTGAAATCATTAAAGCTACATTCTAACATAGCCCCCAAAAGACTAGCTAGGGAATATATATTCCTGTCAGTCTTAGGGCTTGTGTTGTGGCTAATCCTAAAGAATACAGTCTTAGAGAGATAATTTTGCAACTGAAGTATATTAACTAAAAATATGCTTTTTTCTTTTTTGTTAGGAACATACCTATCATCATAACGGTTTTCGATTTGTATTTGATCAAAAATCCCTATATAGTGAATCGTATTTTGTTTGTCGTGGTATATGTATTCAATTTTATTCTCAAACTTTTTTTCAAGTTTTTTTGGAATAAATTTTTCTACACGCCCATCTTTTTTATTATTCCAATAAATATGGATTGTAATTAGTTTAATATCCTTTTGGTCATCATCATCTTTTTCATTTTTTTCAGTTTTTAAAATACTATTAATTGTGATTAGCTTAGCCAAGTTTGCTGTCACTTTTCCTGTTTCTCTTTTTTTCAAAAAAGCAGCTACATTTAATTTACCATTCTCTGTGGTTGCGGTTTCTAAATCAATAATAATAGTTGCATAAAATTTATTCAATCCCAGCAACGAATTTTTTCTGGATGCTTGATATTCTATGCCGTTTACCTTGATAAAA
>JBBQYA010000198.1:0-1783 GCA_038209155.1 Sphingobacteriales bacterium
CAATGTACAGTAAAAAACGCCTATAATGGAGTTGCAGCTACTAAAATAGGCTCAACCTGCAGTGGAGGTGGTATCTTACGAATTATAGGTTCTCATTTTGAAAACAACAGAGTGCATGTATTGATGAAAGATTATGGAAGAAGTGATAACAAATCTTTGCTTCTAAGTACTACTTTTCTGAGCAGTGATTACCTACGAGATGGAAGTGGAATTTTTGTAAAGAATTATGTGGATTTGACAGATATTAAGAAGTTGAAAATCAACAAATGCAAGTTTGAAACTTCTGCTCAACTACCAGATTTAAGTTATAATAATCGTGGATTTGGAATAAAAGCTGTGAATAGCAGTGTTACCGTTTTTCCTTTAAATGATTTTAAAAATCTTTATACGGCGATCCGATTAATTGGAACAGGAATTTCAGCTAATAATTGTGGTAATGAAACAGAGAGAAATTCATCTACTAATACAACATTAAATGCTTCTAGCTTTATTAGCCAGAATGACATTAAGGAATGTTATAGAGGAATTTGGGCAAGTAATATAGTAGGTGATAATTATGCAGATAATACTATAAGTATTGATGGGAAATATAATTTAACTGATTCTGAAGAATCTGTTGGAATTCTTACAGAATCTTGTAGTCCGATTTTTATCACTCGCAATACATTAAATTCGGTTACTGGTGATGGGTATGGTATTTTTGTTAAGAACGGTGGAACCTTTGGAACCGTTGTAGAAAGAAATATTTTTAATGCAATAAATATTGGTTTACAACATGAGGGAAACAATAAAACAGCCTTTATTAATTGTAATGAATCTACAACGGAAAATAGCAGAAGCTGGCTAGTAAATCCAGAACGCCAAAATTCTCCGTTGACTTATGGTGTTGTTTTTCCAAAAGAAGTTGGTAAATGTAGACCTAATGGTTTATCTGGTAATCAGTTTTTCAATTCCTGTAATCCTAGCTCTGTAAGACATATTCAATCTTTTGTTACATTTGATTATGCAATATCTACTTCGTCTACAATTCAGGATCCAACTTGCATAAGCTCATCAGTGAATATTTTACAATGCAATAATGGAGCAACCCTTGCTTGTGATGGAATAATAGACGATGGTGAAGAAATTAACGAAACGCTTAGAACAACTACAGATACTAACGTAAGAAATTATCTATTAACAAAGCTATTAAGTTTATATCTATCTGACTCATCTGAATTGACTGGTCAAATGGCTTATGATTTATTAAATGGAGAATCTAGTCATCAAGCTATAAAATTACAGATCATTGCAGATTTAAATTCCAATAATTTGGTCGATCTTAGGAATAAATTAAACAGTTTTGAGGTAAGTGAAGATGAAGACGATAGTTTTTTAACTTTTCATTTAGGTATTTTGGAAAAATTGGAAGAAGGTTTTAGAATTGATAGTCTTGGAGAGTTTGTAGGAAATTTAGAATTCTATGCAAATCAAAATTTTATAATTTCAGACTTGGCAAAAAGTATCATGGAAGTTTATTATGAAGCAGAATATCCTCACAGCCCTTATGTTTTAGAGGATGATGGAAAACGTGTAGCAAAATTACCAACTCAAAAGGCAAGCCCTGTTTTGTTTCCAAATCCGGCAAATGAGCTTTTAACGATACAATACCAATTAAACAAAGGCGATAAAATTCTAGTTTACTCTAACTTAGGTAGAAAAATAGCGGAAAAGTTAATTCAAAAAGATTCTCCTAGTTATGATTTAGGAACTCAAACTTTTGAATCAGGAATTTACGTTCTAC
>JBBQYA010000199.1:0-1768 GCA_038209155.1 Sphingobacteriales bacterium
TAATTACTTTTACCCATTCAAGAATTTTATGAAGGATATTACCGAAAAGATGGATTACAATTCGCAGCGATCCCATTTATTGCTTGCAGAATATGGGAGAAACGTGCAAAATATGGTGAAATATTTAAGCGAATTACCAACAAAGGAAGAGCGAAATAAATATGCATTAGCTGTTATTGACCTTATGGGGCATTTAAATCCACATTTAAGAGATGTTACTGATTTTAAACATAAACTTTGGGATCATCTTTTTATCATTTCAGAATTTAAGCTGGATGTAGATTCTCCTTACCCGATTCCATCTCGAGAAACTTTGGTATCTAAGCCTCAATCCATTCCATATCCGAAAAACAATATCCGGTTCAAACACTATGGCAAAACCATAGAAATGATGATTGATAAAATAAAATTGATAGAAGAGGAAGATAAAAAAGAGGCAGCTATTATTGCTATAGCTAATTTTATGAAAATGTCTTATGTTTCTTTCAACAAAGATTCTGTAACGGATGAAACGATTTTCAACGATTTAAAAATCCTTTCAAAAGGAGAATTAAGAATTTCTGAAGGAATGAACTTGAACCGTGTGGAAGTGAAAGTGGAAAAAAGAATGCCGACAAATTTTCAGCAAAATAAAAATCGGAACAATCCCAATAATAAAAAACGACCTCCTGGGAAAAGGTTTTAAGTTAATTTCTTAACAATAAAATTTATGGCTGATGCTTTTGAGATTCGGGGTGGCAAAAAATTGTCTGGTGAAATAATCTCTAAAACTCTTCAGACCTGTATAAAAAATGAAACGAATCAGGTAAATCCTAATTCGTTCTATTTTAAAAATATTTAAACTTATTCTTATATCATTCAATATAATTGGAAATGAATAGATTAATTAAGTCTGCCTCTACTTCTATTTTTAGTCAAATTTAGACCATATCCTAATTCAAGACCGATGTAACTTGCTCCTTGAGTGACACTACCTGAATTTTCAAAGCCTAAATTATAAAAGCTATACCTTCCTTCTGCAATTGGATTAGGAGCAAAATTAGCAACTAAAGCTAAACCTAAATTATTTTTGTTCTTCAATTTCCTTTGTAAACCAACTTTTAAAATATAAGAGTGGAAATACTTTGATTTTGTAAATAATTCTTGTTCAAATAATAAAGCACTGTTTAAACTATCTAAAACATAACTATCCTCTGAAGTTTTTTCAGAAGGATGAGCAAGCAACATATTTAATTTAATACCCAATTCTACCTGAAGTACAGTTTTATTCAAAGGTCTAAAATTAAATCCTAGAGAAATTGGTAATGCATAATAGCCATCGACTATGAACATATCATTAAATTCAAGAACATCGTATTGATTTTTATTTGTACTAGCCAGAAAAATAGAGTTAATTGGAGCATCAAATTCATATTTAGTTTTACTCGGAACAATACCAGCAGCTACACCTATTGATAGATATAAATCGGAAACTAGATTTTCAACATAACTACACCTAAGCTCAAAACTAGAAACCGTTGTTTTTCGCAGTAGATTATTATTATCATTATTATATCGATATCCTTGATAAACTAAAGGCGATAGTGCAAACACGATTTGGCGTTCACCCAACTTAGATGAAAAATTTGATTGTGATTTACAATCGAATACTACCAAAAACAAGAAACTAAAAAATAAAATTACGTCATGCATGAACAATAATATAAAAGAAATTTTAAAAAACAAGAAAAAATTAATCTTGAGCAAAGAAAATTATTTCTATTAAATG
>JBBQYA010000200.1:0-1763 GCA_038209155.1 Sphingobacteriales bacterium
AAGAGCTTTTAAACAAAGTGGTAAAGAGGGTAAATATATCGGTAATGAAGGCTCAAACACTAACAAGGATGGAAATTTAGAACTTTTATTTGCTGATGGATCTAAGCAAGATAGATTTATGATTGGTGAGGCTACAATTACAGGAGATGCGCCAACTGATTGGTCAAGTGTTGGAGAAGCTTCTATAGGATTAATTGGTGGTGTGCTTGAAGTTGCCGGAGGTGTAGCAGGAGAAGGAGCAACGTTAGGCTTAAGTACTGCTTTAGTTTTGGATGGTGGAACTCGTGTAATTGCGAATTACATTAAATTATTGAACGCATTTGATGGAAACCCAATGGCTAGAACCATGCCTACTAACTTAGGAGGTCTTGCTGGAAGTTCTTTTTCACAAAATGGACAAAGGATTGGTGCAATTATGAATGATGGGTTAAGTATTGGGATTACGGGAGGTGTATCTGCTCCACTTTCAAGTTTTATAAAAAGTCCTAATAGTAAAAACGCTAGCAATCTAATTTATACTCAGGGAAGTATTTATTTGGATATGTATAATAATTCATCTAAACCAAAATAAAATGGTTGATAACTATTCGTTTTCAATTAATAATTTAGGAGAAACTTATTATAATAAACTTTTAAGAGATACTAAAAAGTTAACTTTTTTTGTTGGACCTTTTACTATTATATTTTTTATCTTTTTTTTTGCTACACGAGCTAATTTTAAAATGCCTCTGACTATTTATTATAATGTCATTCCAATGTTAATAATTTTATATATGTTTTTTTATTTACCGCTAATTAGCAGAGGAAAACTTATTAAATCAATGATTAAAAACATTTATTTTGATGATAAGTATATGCGATTTGAAACATTTAATTGGTTTGGTTTTTCTAAAGTATATATTGTAAATACTATTGCATCAATAAAAATTGAAAGTTCTATTGCAAACGAATTTTTAGTAACTAAAATAACGATTAATCAAAATGGCAAAATCTTAAAATTATTCCTCATTAATGATTTTTTTAATGATTATAAAAGCATAAATAAAAAAATTGAATCTTATTTAGAATAACATCAATGACTAAAAAAAAATGACTTATTGTTTTAACCAGCTTGGTAAAATTTGGTATGCAAATTTAAAGACTCACAGTAAAAAATGTTCATTAATCTATGGACCTATAATTATTTTATTATTGATAATATTTCAATTTTCGGGAATAAACGTGATTATTGTTTCAAACAATAGTTTAATTTTTATTATATATTTTTTTGTGTTGAATCAATTTTACCTTTCGCCATTATTGGTAAATGGATTGTTATTAAGAAATTCAATAAAAAAAATTCAGTTTTTAACTGACAAAATTATTATAGAAACATTCCCGTTTTTTATTTTTAAAAGCAGAATGATTGTAATTGATAATTTTGATTTTTTTAAAAATATTGTGGAAATTAGAGATATAAACGCTTTTAATTTTTCAATATTTACTTATAAAAAAAACCAGTTTTACTTTATTAATAATTTTTTTGAATTAAATGAAGAAATTATTAACAACTTAAGAATAAGACATTTAATTAATACGTAATAAAAAAAGTTTAAAATTGTTCAATTAGTTAATTTTTCGGTAAAATATTACCAACAAGCACAACCAGTGGTAAGCAATACTCAAAGTACTATTTCTGGAATTCTAAATCAATTAAGCAGTATATTTTTTACAGGAACAGGGCAATTTGCTAATTTAGGAAACATAGAACAGCAAGATTTAAT
>JBBQYA010000201.1:0-1762 GCA_038209155.1 Sphingobacteriales bacterium
TGGTATATGCCGAAAAAGTAAAACAATCTTTAAATAGGATGCAGGATTTAATTATGGATTTATTAGATACAAGTAAAATTCAGAATGGTCAATTGCAATATCAAATGAATACTATTGATTTTAATACTTTAATTGATGAAACAATTGAAAATATTCAACTAACCACAAAAAATCATGAAATAAAAAAAACTGGCAATATATCAAAAAGTATAATTGGAGATTATGATAGGCTGCAACAAGTTATCATTAATCTATTAACGAATGCAATAAAATATTCACCTGACTATAAAGAAATTATAGTAAAAGTTGAAGAAAAGGAAAATTTATTGCAAGTTTCAATTACAGATTTTGGTATTGGTATCTCTAAAAAGCACCTAGAGAAGATTTTCGACCGATACTATCGTGTTGAAGAACATGCAGTATATTTTCAAGGTTTAGGAGTAGGATTATATATATCATCAGAAATAATAAAAAGGCACAAGGGCAATATTTGGGCAGAAAGTGATCAAAATAAAGGTGCCACATTTTACTTTTCAATTCCAATTTAAATTTTATATTTATACTTGCTAATATGAAAAAAAAGATATTAATTTATGATGACGATGCCGAAATTCTATTATTATGTAAAATAATATTACGTAGAGAAAATTTTGAAGTAGAAACTTTATCAATATGTGAAAATATTTTGGAAGATATATGCACAATTAAACCAGACCTTATTTTAATGGATTTGTGGATACCAAAATTAGGGGGAGAAAAATCGATTGAAATTATTAAACAAGATAAATCTACATCCTTTATACCTGTTTTTTTATTTTCTGCAAATGCCGATATAAAACTGATATCCGAAAAGGTAAATGCTGATGGATATATAGAAAAGCCTTTCGAAGTAAAAGCATTTGTTGATAAAATACAACGCGCTTTAAATTAAATTGATAATTTGATGAGATTAAATTAAAAATTAATCTCAGGAATTCACATTCTGTTTATAATTTTATTTCTATCGAAACGCATCCAAATACTATTATGGATTCAGACTTTGATATTATCCAATATATTTTGCCAAACCCACAAATTTAAAACGGAGTTTCAATAACACGCGACCTGCCACAATGTAAAAACCCTGACATGTTATTATAAAATGTATTTGATTTTACAATAGCACCTCACCTTGAAGAATGCAGTATAAAAAATGACTATTACGGCTATGGAAGCTTATTTTAGTAAACAGCACGATACTTATTTCATTAAGGGAATGCGTTTGAATACCTAATTTTTTAATCACTTCTCTAGTGAAAAACACTAACTTTTATTTTGTCAATTGCCCCTTACTGGTTTTTTTAATTTTTCCATCCACCATTTGTCAAATCGGATGATCTCGTATGAACCTGGCTCCCAAAAATATTCGCCTTTTGCTACTTTTAATAATTTTAAATCATCTTTATACTTTTCATTAACAGCCCTAAAATCAAAATTTTCCTTTATTAATGCCTTTAGAAGTTTAAGCATAATCCTTGGTCTGCCTATATTTTGACTTTTAACTTTATCCAATAGTTTTCTCAATGATTCAGTTCTATATTCCAACCAATCATAATTCTTTAGCTCGATAATACACATCATTTCCAAAATCTTATAACCCAACCAATACCCAGATTTATCTTTTGTTAGGCAACTTTGTTTCTGTAAAATCTCTAGTGCTTCGGTAAAGTTGTTTTTAGCAAATAAGAGATTAGCCTTATTGTACATCCACTTTGAATGAAAT
>JBBQYA010000202.1:0-1753 GCA_038209155.1 Sphingobacteriales bacterium
TTTTGCAACATTATTTGAAAGCAAATACTTTACATGGAACACATTCGCCATTTGTTTATGATTTATTGGAAAATGTAATTTACAAAAAAACTGAATCCAACAAATATAATGACATAGAAAATGAACGAAAAAAATTATTAGCCGATCATTCTATTTTAACTATAAAAGATTTGGGGGCAGGTTCCATCATGCAATCTGTTTTAAAAAGAAAAGTAAGCTCAATAGCTAAAACTTCTTTGAAAAGTAAAAAACTTGCCAATTTATTAGCGAGGATTTTTGAACATTTTCAGCCAAAAAATAGTATTGAACTAGGAACTTCTTTTGGAATTACAACTGCTTACTTTGCAAAGGCAAATACACAAAACAATATGATAACAATTGAAGGTTGTGAAGAAATTGCAGTTGTTGCAAATCAAGTAATTTTGAATTTAAATATAAAAAATATTGAAATTGAAATTGGAAATATTGACAACGTTTTTCCATCGATTTTAAAAAAATTAAGTAAGGTAGATTTCATTTATTTCGATGGTAACCATACGGAGAAAGCCACAATAAATTATTTCAAAAATGCAATTCCCTATATTTCAGAAGGCACTATTTTTATTTTTGATGATATTTATTGGTCGCAAGGAATGATGAACGCTTGGCAAAAAATCAAAGCAAATTCTGATGTAACTGTAACGGTTGATTTGTTTCATTTTGGAATAGTTTTTTTTAGAAAAGGACAAGTGAAAGAGGATTTTTTGGTGAGGTTAAAAAATTAAAATTTTTATTTATTTACCCAACATATTCCTCAGCGTTTCAATAGTATCTGCTTCTTCTTTTGGTTTATCTTTTCGCCAGCGCAAGATTCTTGGAAAACGCAATGCAATTCCTGATTTATGCCTACTAGATTCGCTGATTCCTTCAAAGGCTAATTCAAAAACTAACTCTGCTTTCACCGTTCTCACTGGTCCAAATCTTTCTAACGTATTTCTTTTAATGAAGTGATCGACTTGTGCAATTTCTTTATCGGTAAGGCCAGAGTAGGCTTTTGCAAATGGAACTAATTTTTCACCATCCCAAACTGCAAACGTGTAATCAGTATATAAATCTGCTCTTCGTCCGTGCCCTTTTTGAGCATAAATTAAAACTCCATCCACTGTCATTGGATCTACTTTCCATTTCCACCAATCGCCTCTTTTTCTGCCTACTTGATAGCTGGACGATTTCCTCTTCAACATAATTCCCTCCGCCAGTTCATCTCTACTTTTTTCCCTAAATTCACTCAGTTGTTTCCAATTTTCAAAATCAATTATTTTGGATAAATGAAATTGATCTTTAACTAAATTTTCAATAATAATTCTTTCTAAAATAGTTCTACGATCTATTAATTTTTCAGATCGAATATCCAAAGAATTAAATTCTAAACAGTCATAAGCAATTACACTTACTGGGTTTTCGGCTAATATTTTTTTAGTTAAATTTTTTCTTCCAATTCTGGTCTGTAATGTATTAAATGGCATTGGTTTACCATTTTGATACGTTACAATTTCTCCATCTATTGCTGTACCGTTGGGCATTGAATTCAAAAAAGAATGTAATTCTGGAAATTTATCAGTTACCAATTCCTCACCTCGACTCCAAATAAAAATTTCATTATTTCTTTTTATTAATTGAGCCCTAATTCCATCCCATTTCCATTCAGCCTGCCATTCTTTAGGCTCACTAAACAACAAATCTTCGGAAGGATCAATCAATCCCAATTTTTCTT
>JBBQYA010000203.1:0-1743 GCA_038209155.1 Sphingobacteriales bacterium
AAAGGTCAATTAAGTTTTATGATTGTTTTTAAAGTTAAATTCAAATTTTACCCTTTGTTATTCAATTTTCACAAACTTACCGTTATAATCAAATTTGTATTTAGATGTTCCTAAATTTTTAATTGGGACTGCTTCACCAACCTCTATGTCTAATAAAGTAATGATTAAATTTTTATCAATATAAAAATACCTCTCATCCCATTCGTATAAACAACGAGTTTTGATTAATATGGTTAAATAGTCAGTTATATCTCTCGTAACATTGAAGCAAATTAAATTGATATAGTTAACTCTACAGCCTTCACCTATCAAAGGACTACCGTAGGTTAATCTATCCTTATAGATTTCTATTGAATATTCATCATTTTTAAATACTGTACCACTGTAAAAAGAAATACTATCCATTATAAAGTAATCATCGGCTTCATTAAACTGTATAATTTTATCTTCAGGAAATCTAACAGAAACTGTTTTAATCTTTGTTGAGTCTGACTTCAAAGACTCGAAGAATTTAGTATTAAAGGTTGTAAGCCGTCTAAAATTATCGTTTATAATAAAACTAGAATTAAGTCTTCCATTTTTTTTTACACCCTCCCACTCTTTAGGAAAATTATAGCTAATCGCTTTTAAGTCGCCAATTGGTAACTTTACATTTATTACAGAATTATCTTGATTTTGGCTTTTATGATCTCCACAATTATTTTGAATAAAACCAACAAAAATTAATAAATATTTAATACCTTTCATTTGATTACAATGGCTTTAGCAGAAAAATTACCACAATGCAAATGATCATTATGATCAACATCATGTGAGTCACACTTTAGTAAATTATACCACTCATAAACTCCTGCAATAATATAATTGAAATAAAACTTTCTAAATGCGTCAATTTTTTTTTGCTCTTCGGCTTGAGTTTTGAAATATATTGTGTCAATGCTATCTCCATTAGGATGGGTTTTACTTGGAAAACAAGACCCATATTTAAAACACATACCAGTGGATATAACGTCCATCCGTTTTATTTCTGCTAATGCGCCAATAAGGCCTGCAAAACAGTCTGGATGGCAATATCTTCTCAAGGTATCCTGAAAATTATAGCCAATATTTAAGGATTTTAAATTTAAACTATCTGGCATTCTTACTAAAACAGTTTTTGTATTTAATGCTTTATAAATCCTCCAAAAATATTGACCTTTATTAATACCATATTCTGCAATATCCCCATTTTTATAAATTATTCTTCTTTGTGTTTGTCCTTCCTTAACCATTTCTTCACTAACTATTTCATTATTTGTGATAGGTAACTTATTGAATCTTTCTCCATTTGCTTTTTCAGTTATTTCATGGAATTCTAAAGTTGCAATTTCGTATTCTACTCCCTTTTTATCGTGGTATATGTATTTAATTTTATTTTCATATCCTTTTCCAATTTTTAGTGGAACATGCTTTTCTATTCGCCCTTCATTTTCACTGTTCCAATAAATGTGATATGTTACTATTTCTAACTCAACTTTCTTTTCATCATCATCCGTTGGTTTAGAAATTAATTGAATTAAAGCTGCATTTCTATATGTAATTTCATTCGTATTTCTTTTTTTTAAAAAAGCAGCTACATTTAATTTACCATTCTCTGTGGTTGCGGTTTCTAAATCAATAATAATAGTTGCATAAAATTTATTCAATCCCAGCAACGAATTTTTTCTGGATGCTTGATATTCTATGCCGTTTACCTTGATAAAA
>JBBQYA010000204.1:0-1689 GCA_038209155.1 Sphingobacteriales bacterium
TGCGTTTGCACCAAATTCTTTTAAACCTGTTGAGTAATGCCATAAAGTTTACAGCAAAAGGAAGAATAACAGTAGCTGTTCGTTTATTGAATGAAGATAAAAAGAAAGCAACCATTGAGTTTGCAATTACCGACACAGGAATAGGAATAACAGACGACAAATTAGCGTTCATTTTTGAAAACTTTCAACAAGCAACAAGTTCCACTTCAAGCACATTTGGAGGCACAGGATTAGGGCTTGCCATATGCAAACAACTAGTAGAAAAACAGGGCGGAAGTATTTTAGTAAAAAGTAAAGTGGATGAAGGCTCAACTTTTAGTTTCACTTTAAGTTTTCAAAAAACCAATGAAGAAAGTAAAAAAGAAAGCGAAGAGGTAGAATTGGACAAAGAAATTAAAGACATAAAAATATTAGTAGTTGAAGACATTAAGCTCAATCAATTATTAATGAAAATTATATTGGAAGACTTTAAATTCGATTACGACATTGCCGACAACGGACAAATAGCTATTGAAAAACTGCAAGTTAATTCCTACGACATTATTTTAATGGACCTACAAATGCCTGTAATGAACGGATTTGAAGCCACTAAATACATCCGCAATAATATGAATTTACAAATTCCAATCATTGCATTAACAGCCGATGTAACAACCGTTGATATAGAAAAATGTAAGGCAGTAGGGATGAACGATTATGCTTCTAAACCTCTTGATGAAAAAATATTGTACAGAAAAATTTTGGAATTGGTGAAACTATAGATATATGACACCTAATTAAGCGGACAGAAGGGCAGTACATAACAGCACCTGAAAGAAATTAGCGGTTCAGTGCTCCGCAGATCCCACACTTGCGGGATGGTTAATAAAACATTGGTTCTCAGCATCAATCTCTTACGTACGGGATGTGTAAAAACGCCACCTACGCCATGCACAAAACCGTTGTGAAAAATTGAAACACCTGAACATTAGTCAGACAATAGATTTTATGAGGGCTGCCCGAAAAGGTTGTAAAATGGGGTAGTAAGTTGCAATCAGGATTTGAAACCCATTATAATGGGTTAAAAAAATTCGACGTCCTCATTGAAAGCTCACTTTCATATAGCAATGTCAACTAAATTATTTAGCTAAAATCCCCTGTATTTTTTATATGGTCAATAGCTTTGGAAAAAAATTGGGTATAAAAAGGAAATCCTGATGAAATCAATGAAAAATCACCCTATTTTGGTCAACCGAATCCTTGCGGGCATCCTGAAAACCTCATTAGACTTCACTAATTATCAAATTGGCGGGAAATATAAAGGAGGAAAATCATAAATTACCTGCTTAAACTAAATGTACCAAGGATTTAAACTATCTCACAACTGCGAATTGGCAATTGTAATCTTTTAAAATATGCTTTTATGAACAAATACATTTTTACTCCTCTTATCATCTTGTCTTCATATAAAAAGGACCATGTTATTGACATGACAGCGATTGATGCAAAAGGAGAAGTTCTTCTCATTTCGAGAAGAATTCCAAATAGTGCAGACTGGCAAATGTTTTGGATGAATGCTGATGGAACAAATCAAAAAGCAGTTTCAAATAGTTTAATTCGTTGTTCTCCACTTATACTCTCTAATGGTCGGAATAAAGTAGCATTTACTACATACGACCATAATTTCTATTATAATTTATACCTTATTGA
>JBBQYA010000205.1:0-1655 GCA_038209155.1 Sphingobacteriales bacterium
GTAGTGCTTGTAAGATGATTTATTAATTTAAACCCTATTTTTAGAAATAAATTTAAAACATCATTACCATGAAAAAAATATATTTAATGATTTTAGTTTTACTATTAACTTCTTTGCAAACTTTTAGTCAACATTTAGGATTAACTTTTCAAGAGGCGATAAAACAGGGCATATTAGTAAAAAACTTGGATAGCTTATATTTAAGCGCTGTAAATTCAGATACAAATTTGACTGTTTTTAAAACCGAGTCCGAACAAGATTCTGTTTATGGTGGGTACAAAAAAATGTTGCAAGATTTAGGAAATTTTCTGTCTTCTAATAATTTTTATTGGGACAAACCTACCCGCTGTTATAATAGAATTTATTTTAGCTCAAACGGAACCATAGATTATTTTCTATTCAATTTTGCAGGAAACACAGAAGACAAACCGACAAATGAAAAAGAAATTGAATTTCAACGACTTCTAAATATCTTCATTTCTGATTATCAATTTTTATTAAAGGCAGATGTCAAATTTGCACAATGTAGCCCGGTAACCTACATGCCTAAGAAAAAGTAATTAACTATAAATTGATTTTATTTTATTTGAATTAAATTTGAGTTGTAGCATTATAGTATAATTTAATGTTTGGCATAAGTGACTAAACTATAAATTAAAAATTTGGTTAATTTTAAATCCGCGATTTAATGAAAAAATTAATTTAAATTTCTGTAATTCCTTATCAATTGTAATAGACGTAATTGATAAAATTTAAAGAAAAGCAGCAGAATTTATTTATTTCTAAAGAGTATTTCAAAAAACAGAAAGTATAGCATTTACAATTAAACCCAAATTACGCACTGGCAATAAAAGGGATTAATTTGCTGTCAAAATCCTAATCCTTGACATTAGAAAAATTAGGCTTTATAGTTTGAAATAAGCCAAACAAGTAGAGAGAATACGTCATAGGGCGACATTTTTTTTTCAATGTTCCAAAAAAAAATAGTTTTCAAAACCTTTATTAAAACCAATACCTATTTATCAGTATCCCAAATACAAAGTATAAAACATCAACTATATCAGAATGTATTATTACCAGCATTTGGTGGGGAGCTTGCAAGCTTTAAAAATGAAAATCTGCTTGAGACTGATTTAATATTTCATAATACAGTATCTCGCCATTTTTTAGGAGCAGATTTTGTAGAAGATTTTGATTATTAAATAAATTACTCATGAATTCTTTTCTTCAATAATCCTATTTAAACTTCATTTTTAAAAGATGATGTTAAAAAGGATAAAATAAAACTAATTGTAAATGTAATTTGTAATAACATCATAAATTAAATATTAACATAAAATAAAAAATCATGAAAGCTATTTGGAACGGAAAAATTATCGCAGAAAGTAAAGAAACTATTGTTGTAGAGAATAACCATTATTTTCCGGCCAGTTCGGTTGATAAAAGTTTCCTGAAACCTTCTAGCAATAGCACCACTTGTCCCTGGAAAGGAAAAGCTTCCTATCATTCTTTAGACGTTGATGGAGTAACCAATAAGGACGCTGCCTGGTACTATCCAGAACCTAAAGATGGCGCTAAAAACATTAAGGGATATATCGCTTTTTGGAAAGGCGTAAAAGTAAGTGAATGAAAAAGTACGACGCTATAATTATCGG
>JBBQYA010000206.1:0-1650 GCA_038209155.1 Sphingobacteriales bacterium
TTTATTAGGAGCTTTTGGTAATAGAATTAATATTGAAATATTTGACATAACAAGAGATTTTCTTAATAGAAATGATATTAAAGAAATGGAAATATCAAATATTGTTGGCTTTCAAGAAGAAAAAGAAATAGAAAAAATACCATATTATAAACTAGTCCAAAAAAATTATATTAATAAAAAATTTGAGAATGTACTACTTTTTGCAAATGAGTTTGTTATAAATAAAATAGATATTTTAAATGAATTAAATATAGATCAAGTAAACAATATTGCTTTTTTTGTTTATAAATCAAATGGATTTGATGAAGCAATTTATATTTTAAATAAAGTTATCCAGAAATCTCCACAGCGAGTTATTGCCTATCTTAACATTGCAAATTGTTATTGGGAAATAGAAAAAAAAGAAGCAGCTAAAGATAATTACAAAAAATATGTTCAGCTAATGAAAGAACAGAAAAAGGATTTACAGAAAATACCGGATTATGTTTATGAACGGATGAAAGAGTGATATTTTACATCCATCAACAGACAAACACTCGACAAACTCCGCGGCTTAGGTTTTGAATTAGAAATCGGAGAGTTACGATATAGTTGCCGATTTAATTATCGCCAGCAGACAAAAAGAAGCTTAGAATGCTAGGATTCTAGGATTTTACATCAACTACTGCGAATAAAGATAAATTACAAAAGCTACCTTATTTAATAAGGTCAGCTGGTTGGTTTTGGAATATTGAAAAAAAGTTGAATATTAGTGCAGATAAAAATGATTTTATTTACATAACATACGAAATCAATGGTGGATATACTAATTTCGACGATAGATTAATTCCTTTAAAAGCTGGTTTTAAGGTATTTGGAAAGCAGTTTAAGGAATATCAATTTAAAGATAGTAAAGCCTACGAAGATAAAAAGGCATCGTTTGGTTGGGGCTTATGGCACGATCCTTTACTGGATAAGGTTGGGTTTATAAAAGATAAAGAAAAAGCAATAGAAGGATATAAAAGATATTTGGCATTAATAACAAAAAATAGCACACCCTTTAATTGGTATTTAATACATAGAATGGTTAATTTTACTAATTTGAGACAAAAAGTAGACGGAGAGATTAGAGTATATGTATTAGATGTAGTAAATCAACAATTAGAAAAACTGCAAAAGTTATGAGAAATAAAAAAATAATTGCTCTCCTATTCATTTTAGTTTTATTTCTCACCTCCTTTAAAAATATTTCAAAAAATAATTTTCAGATACAATCGGATGATTTTTATTTTTCAATAAATGAAGTGGATAATTTCATTCTCAAAGACCATTTACTTTATACAAAAAACGGAAAATTTGAGACTGAAAGTATACAACATAGAAAATCCAGCTATCTTTATTTCGATTTAATATATAAGAATAAAGTTATTGGCGTGTATATGGATTCAGAAACTTCTAGCGGTTTTAGTCTATTTACTAATTATAATAGTATAAAAAGAGAACTTGGACTATATGATTTTGTAACGCTTAAAAAGTTTGACGAGAAACTAATTGTTCAGAAAGTTGAAGAAGCACTTTTAAAATATCCAGCAGAATTGTATAATTCGCCTATAATATTAAATAATAAAGGATATTTTCTTTATCAATATAAATACTATGATGCAGCATTAT
>JBBQYA010000207.1:0-1646 GCA_038209155.1 Sphingobacteriales bacterium
AAATTTAAAATGATGTAATTAGAGATTTTTAAAAATTATATTAAAGATATTTATGAATCGATTTAAAAAATAAAAGAGAAAGCTGAATAGATTGGCTGAAAATGTTTTTGCAGCATGAAGAAAAAATTTTGTTTTGGGAGAAAGGCTACTATTAAAAAGAGATTTTTGGGAAAGATTTTTATCAGTCAAAAGCAAATTACATTATCAAAATAAAGTTAAAGCTAGAATACTAGAAAAAGCAGAACAGTATTTATATCAATTGTAGGAGATTTTTATAGAATGAGAAAAGGGGCGATAGATTTGGTTTTATTTGATCAGTATGATATTAAAAATCCATGGATAGAAATTCGGAATTACAAAAGACGAACAGCGAAGGTAAAAGACTCACAATCTAAACACTTAAATCATTTAAAAAAAGGCTGCGAACTTTATGATCGCTATATTCATTTCAATTGTACAGCCTAAATATTATTCCTTACTATTAATTTTACTACGATAGGTATAAAAAATTGTTTGGATCTTTATTTTGCCATTTTCAATTAAATAAGAATCAGCGCCATCTTCAACATAAGATTCTTCAGAATCGCCAGCCCAATGAAGAAAACAAATATTTTTATTGCAAAGTTTAAGTTTATAATCATATACTCCTTTCGGAAGCTGTTTATTTAATAATTCAGCAGCTTCCAAAGTCCCTTCATGCCCATGAAAAGTGCCATAATTTGTTAACAGAACAATATCTTCGGCGTAATTATTTTTAAGGTCTTCTGTAAGTTTGCCTTCTTGAGCAAGTTTAAGGTGGTTTTCAAAGACTTCATTAGGGCTGCGTTCAGAAAGATTTTTTGTTTCCATTTTTACTGTTATTTATAAATATCAGATGTTAAATAACAAGGCGAAACATAAATGAATTTATCACTAAAATCTTTCTCCCCTTTTTTTAATATCCCATAAGATCAAAAAATGCTTTTAAAAAATTAAAGAACATCGGCCAATTATCAATAAAAATTTCTTTTTCTTATGCCGGTTTCACTCTTTGTTTAATGATAGATTTATTGATGAGCAAGCGGAATATTTAAACCAGCTGGGTTTTTAAGTAGATATAAATTTTTACTAATTTTAAGTTCGGGATGCGCAAACTAACATCCCGAACAGCGGATTAAATCGTTGCGGCATCAATTACATAACGGTAGCGAGCTTCTTTATTTACTACTTTTTCCCAGGCCTCATTAATTTCTTCTGCTTTAATAATTTGTATTTGCGGGTAAATTTTATTTTCTGCACAATAGTTCATCACCTCTTGTGTTTCGGGAATACCACCGATTAGCGAACCGTTGAAATTTACACGGTTTGAAATCATGTCGAAAGCATTAATTGTGAGTTCTCCATTAATTGGTACACCAACTTGGGTAAAAGAACCATCAGGTTTTACACAAGAAATGTAACTAGACATATCATAAGCATAGGGAATTGTTGAAATCATAAAATCCATTTTACCAGCCCAAGGCTTCAATTTTTCTGCCGAATCTACTATTATTACCTCTTTAGCACCAAATTCTTTACTATCGTTTACTTTTGAAGGAGAAGTGGTAAAAGCATAAACTTCTGCACCTTTTGAAACCGCTAATTTAATAGCCATATGTCCTAAACCT
>JBBQYA010000208.1:0-1569 GCA_038209155.1 Sphingobacteriales bacterium
GAATATTTTTTATGTGAGGAATAGCCGTTCTAAAAACAAAATTGTAGAGATATCATGTAGAAAAACGAATTACCATGCGTGGCTCGTTAGGAAAAAATTAAAATTTTTCCCTTTGTAGAATTATTTCCCCATTACGAGTATTTGCGTTAGGGAGGCATTCAGTAAAAAAAATTAAGTAATTGATTTAAACTCGCCGCAGAATAAAAGAAAATGAAATATTTATTTATAATATTTAAATATAATTGTGTAATATATTTGGTTAAAACATAAATAAATCCATATTATAACTTACAAAAATATAAAATTTGGTAATAATAATTGATAAAATCATAAATTTAAATTATTTAATTAAATTTTATAAAATATATAACATTTTATGCTAATTTTTTTAACTAAAAATTACTTTATGAATAAAAATAAATTAAATGCGAATTCTAACTTGGTCTTGGCACGTTACTCGCAAGATACAAAAACAACTTCTTAATTTATATAATTTTCACATATAGCCTTATTATCATGAATTTAATAATCGACTATCAGGCTCATTTTCTTATTAAACGGATAATTGAAAAGGAATTTGGCAAGCTGAATATACGATATAAAGTCCAGAATTCCTCTCAGTTGGAAATCCTTGAAGATTTGCCGTCCCCTAATCTTAATAATTTAAAGGTGGCTCTTAAGGAATACGGTATTGAAATCAAAGAAACGCAGCAAGATCATTTTATACAAAATGTTAAAGATATTGTCAATGAAATTATATACCATGATGATTGCCTATCAATAAAGACATCACAATATTTGTCTGAAAAACTAAATATGAGTTATGGCTATATCTCAACTATATTTTCAGAAAGTACGCATAGTACGCTAGAAAATTTTATAATTTTAAAAAAAATTGAGCGTGCCAAACGATTGATATTGAGTGATGCTTACACTCTGACTGAAATTGCCTATATGCTAAATTACAGCAGTGTATGCCACCTGTCTGCTCAATTCAAAAAAATAACAGGGCTCACCTCTTCTCTGTTTGTTAAAATAATAAAAAGGAGAAATAGATTAATGGAAAATAGCGTTAACAACTGAAACTCTAATCTCACATTGCATGGAAAAGTTCTTTATCCTTTTAGCAGAAGATGACGTTGATGACCAAATGTTCTTTGGTGAGGCCATTAAACAGCTTTCTTTAAATATTGAAATGAAGATAGTGGAAAATGGGGAGGAATTGCTTTCCTTCTTAATAGATCCGGATACGGAGATGCCTGATTTGATTTTTCTGGATTTGAATATGCCTGGTAAAGGTGGAATAGAAAGCCTGATAGAAATCCGAAAGAACAACTCGGCAAAAGATATCTCCATCGCCATATACTCCACATCAGATTCATATTTGGACATGGAAGAATGCTTGGTGAAAGGAGCTAATATTTATATAAAAAAACCAACGGATATTGAAACGCTAAAATCACTTCTATACAAAGTAATTACAATCAATCATCAATACGATGGATCGGACTTATGCAAAGAAAACTTTCTGATGGTTGTTTAATACATTATCAGGAACACTATGGAACG
>JBBQYA010000209.1:0-1505 GCA_038209155.1 Sphingobacteriales bacterium
TATTTGTTAAAAAATCCTTTGCTCTGTTTCAAGTTTTGAGCTGGCAAAAGTTTGTAATTTCCTTCACACTAATAAAAACGATAATTTTATGATTTCTTGAATTAGCAATATTAGTAGTACTATTAATTTAAATATTTTTAATACTTTAGAAAAATGAAAAACACAAGACTGCCAAATTTCTTTTTTATCATAATCGCAATAATACTTGGGGTAAAATTGTTTAAGGATTTCGATCTTGAAAATCTTAAATTTGAAAAACCAGCTTTAGATATTATATATTTAATTGGATTTATATTTTCAATTTTCGCAATAGTGAAAAATTACAAAAAACCAATTGTAGAATAAAAAACTAAGAAAAAACAGTTTTAAGAAATAATTTGATATACTTAATATTCGAATTTAGATTTCGTAAAAGATTTTATTTAAAAAAAAAAACC
The DNA here is from genome assembly GCA_038209155.1 of Sphingobacteriales bacterium. Lineage (GTDB taxonomy): Bacteria > Bacteroidota > Bacteroidia > Sphingobacteriales > Sphingobacteriaceae > JBBQYA01. Next base: position 438 of record JBBQYA010000209.1, read on the forward strand.
GCAATTCCGAAGTTCAATGCATTCATAAGTAAAAAACCGTCAGATTCCCTAAAAAATTTATGGAAAAGTCGCTAAACGACTTATAGTTTAAACTATTTTGATGTTTTTCAAATTTGTTAATAGTCCTTTTTTCGCCTGTTTAATCTTTAAAAATAAAAACTTCTATGGTTTTTTGTAGAAATTTTTAATCTATATTTATAGAAATTTTAAGAAAGTTTTTCCTGATTAGTTCAGATTCTATTGGTGGCCTGGTGTTATATAAATCACAAATTGAAGCAATATTTAACGTTAAGAAAAGCAAAAAATACAAAAACCCACACTTGAAATTATGTGAAATCATAATAAATAAGTTATAAAACAAAACAAAAACAAATGACTAATTATTCTATTATCGCTCAAGTTATAGTTGCTTTATCAGTAGGTTATGTTTGGGTATTTCGTTTTGACAATATCGTAAAAGAATTTAAACAATATAAATTGAGTGATTTAACCCGAACCATGGTAGGTACTTCTAAAATAGCATTGTCAACATTGTTGGTTGCTGGTATTTGGTATCCAGCTTTGGTACTTATACCTGCATTACTTATGGCATTTCTGATGTTTTCAGCACAATATTTCCATTTCAAAGCAGCTAATCCTTGGCAAAAATTTATGCCCTCTTTATTTTTATTAATGTTAAGCCTTTTCATTTCGGCGGTATCCCTAAAATTAATTTAAAGATGAACTTACTTACTGGGCTGATTTTAATCTCAAGCCTATCTTTTTTGGGATATGGAATTGCCTATTTTACAACTCCACAAATGAAAGTTGAATTCAAACGATTTGGGCTTGAGAAAGTAGGGGCACTAACCGCAGTTTTAGAATTGTTGGGGGCGGTGGGGCTTCTAGTAGGTTTAAAGATTTATCCTATTTTATTGATTTCTGCTGGAGGCTTATCATTATTGATGTTTTTAGGTGTTGCAGTCAGAATAAAAGTTAAAGATAGTTTTTGGGTTTCCTTACCTGCCTTATCTTTTATGATATTAAATTTCTATATATTTTATTTGGCTCTGCCAATTAATAAATAAA